>NZ_JBEOUL010000024.1:0-115643 GCF_040304075.1 Kitasatospora sp. NPDC094015 | reverse complement strand
AAGTACGTCCAGTACGAGGACGCTTCGCCGGCACGCCCAGCCGGGCGCCCACCGCCGCGCGCTCATCCGACGCGAATTGTCAGACAAGCCCTAGCACGTCCCCCCACCCCCGGCGCGGCCGGGCCCGGAGCCACCGGCTCCACGGGCCCGGCCGCGCCGCCGCGCGCCACCCGACCTGGTGAACCTCGCCGCCAGTGAGCCCGCGAGGCGCGCGGGCGGAGGAGAATCGGCGCGGAGGAGAGGAGAGCACCCGTGATCCTGGAGGACGTGCCGCGGCAGGCCGCGGGCGACCGCGCCGAGGTGGTGGAGGGGGTCGTCACCCCGGTGTCCCGGTCCTGGGCGCACGAGAGCGCCGCCGAGGTGGTACGCCGCCAGCTCACTCCGAAGCTGGAGGTGCTCGGCCTGGTGTCCGGCTCCGGCAACCTCGATCTGCCCGATTCCGAGAACTGGTACGTGCCGGATCTGGCGGTGGTCCCGGCCGACCTCGCGATGAAGACCGAAGGTGCCCTGATCCCCGACCAGACGCTTCTGATCGTCGAGGTGAGTTCGCCGTCGAACGCGGAGACCGACCGGGTGGTCAAGCGCCGCCGGTACGGCCAGTACGGTGCACCGCTCTACTTGCTGGTCGACCGCCAGAACCGGGAGTGCACGGTGTTCTCGGAGCCGACCCGGCTCGGGTACGCGGCGGCGGACGGCCCGCACCCGTTCGGGACACCGGTCCGCCTCCCGGCCCCTTTCGATCTCGAGCTCGACACCGCCGGGCTGTAGCCCCACCGGCCGCCCCGCCCGTCACAGGCGCAGCACGACCAGCGCGGTGTCGTCGGTGATGCCCGCGGGCGGGATGAGGTCGGCCAGCAGGGCGTCGGCCAGGGTGTCCGGGTCGGCGGTGCGGTGGCGGGCGAGCGAGCGGGCGAGCCGGTCGAGTCCGGTGTCGATGTCCTCGTGGCGGCGTTCGATCAGCCCGTCGGTGTAGAGGACCAGCACCGATCCCTCGGCGAAGTCGACGCCGGCCTGCGGGCGGCCGACGTGCTCGGGGCGGGCGCCCAGCGGGGGGTCGGTGGCCCGGTCGAGGAAGCTCACGGTGCCGTCGGGGTGGCAGAGCGCCGGGGGCGGGTGGCCCGCGCTGCTGTAGGTGAGCGTCCGCGCGGTCCAGTCGATGAGGACCGACACGGCGGTGGTGGACTCGGCGCCGTCCACGAAGCGGGCGTACAGCCCGAGCACCTCCAGCGCCTGCGCGGGGCCCTCGGTGACCCGGGAGGCGGCGGACAGGGCACTGCGCAGCTGCCCCATCACGCCGGCCGCCGCCAGGCCGTGGCCGACCACGTCACCCACCGCGAGCGAGGTGCGGCCGCTGTCGGGCAGGTCGACCAGGTCGTACCAGTCGCCGCACACGTTCAGCGCCCCGGTGGCGGGCCGGTAGCGTACGGCGGCACGGTGGTGCCCGAGCGGGCGGGGCGCGGGGAGCATCGACTCCTGGAGGTGCAGGGCGACCTCCCGTTCGCGCGCGTGGGCCTGCCGCAGCCGCTGGTTGACCTCCTGCAACTCCCTTGCCCGGGTGTAGAGTTCGGACTCCAGGACCTGCGCCCGGTCGCCGCCGCGGGTACCGCGGGCGCGGATCAGTTCGGTGACCTCCTCCACCCGGTGCAGCACCAGGGCCACCGTCCCGTCGGCGGCCGGGACGGGCGCGTTGACCGGGCTCCAGTACCGCTCCTGCCAGACCCCGGGCTGCTCCGGGTCCTCCACGTCGTAGCGCTGGAGGGCCATCGCGTCGCGCTCGCCGCTGGTCGCGACCCGCCGCAGCGAGGCGTACAGGTTGCGCATGCCGGTGGCCGCGGGATCGTTGGGGTTGTCGGGGAAGACGTCGAACAGGTAGTTGCCGACCACCTGCTCGCGGGTGCGTCCGGACATCGCCAGGTAGGCCGCGTTCGTGTCGGCGAACACCAGGTCGGGCGTCAGCAGGGCGACCGCCGCCGGCAGCGCCTCGAAGACGGCCTGGTAGTCGATCTCGGGCCGGGTCACCTGCACCTGATCACCTTGAGCCTCGTTCGCCTGGTCGCGTCGGCCCGGGCGCCGCCGCCCGGGCACGGGTGGTCCCACCGTAGGCGCGGCGTCCACCCGGCGCCTCGCGCATGGGCCGTTCGGCGGGCCCCGGCTGCCGACAAGGTTTTCTGCCTTGACAAAAAATATTGTCTGTAGCATCCTGGAACGGTGCTGGACATCGCAGTGATCGAAGAACCCGCCGCGGCCGAGGCCTCGCTGGACCCGATACGGGCCCGCATCCTCGCCGCCCTGGCCGAGCCCGGCTCGGCCGCGGCGCTAGCCGGCCGGCTGGGGCTGCCCCGCCAGAAGGTCAACTACCACCTGAAGGAACTCGAGCGGCACGGCCTGGTCGAGCTCGCCGAGGAGCGGCGCAAAGGCAGCATCACCGAACGGGTGTACCGCGCCACCGCCGCCTCGTACGTGATCTCGCCCAGCGCCCTGCCCGCGCTGCGCCCCGACCCGGCCCGCGCGCCCGACCAGCTCTCCGCCCGCTGGCTGCTGGCGCTCGGCGCCCGGCTGGTGCAGGAGGTCGGCGCGCTGCTGACCGGTGCCGACCGGGCCCGGCAGCGGGTGGCCAGCTTCGCCGTCGACGCGGAGGTGCGGTTCGCCTCGGCGGCCGACCGGCGGGCCTTCGCCGAGGAACTGGCCGAGGCGGTGGCGACCCTGGTCGGCCGCTACCACGACGAGTCCGCCCCGGCCGGCCGGACCCACCGGGTGGTGGTCGGGCTGCACCAGATCCCGTCGGCGCCGCCGGACCCCGGCACGACGCCGACCCCCGCCGTACCCGCGGACACGGACACGGACACTGCTTCAGCCGGACAGGAGACCTGACGATGACCCACCCGTTCGAGATCGAGCTGGAGATCGCCCTGCCGGCGAGCCCGGAGCAGGTCTGGGAGGCGATCGCCACCGGCCCCGGCATCGACTCCTGGTTCATGGGGCGCAACGAGGTCGACCCGCGCGAGGGCGGGGTCGCCGCCATGGACGTCGGCGGCCACCGGGAGGAGGCGGTGATCACCGCCCACGAACCCGGCAAGCGCCTCGCCACCCGCACGTCCGCCGGGCCGGACGGCCGCTTCATGGCGTTCGAGTACCTGATCGAGGGGCGTGACGGCGGCAGCACGGTGCTCCGCGTCGTCCACAGCGGTCTGCTCGGCGACGACTGGGAGGACGAGTACGACGCGCTGCGCCGTGGCTGGCCCTTCCACCTGCACACGCTCCGCGAGTACCTCGCGCACTTCCCCGGGCGCACCGGCGTCCCGGTGTTCGCGCTGGTGCCGACCGGCACACGGCCGGCGCCGCAGATCCGGGCCGCGCTTGCCCGCGGGCTCGCGCTGCCCGCCGAAGCCGCGGTGGGCGACCGGGCCCATGCCGAGCCCGCGGGCCTGCCGCCGCTGGACGGAGAGGTGGTCTGGTCGGACGACGAGCGCATCGGCGTCCGCACCGCCGACGGACTCTACGGCTTCCACCACGGACCCGGCGTGGCGCTGATGTTCCACCACCTGTTCGGGCCCGCCCCGGAGGACGCGGACGGCGCCTGGCAGCGCTGGCTCGCGGACCTCCTCGCCTGACCCCGGCCGCACTCCCGCCGTACTCCCGCAGTTCCGTACTCCCGCATCACCCGACCGAACCGAGAAACCCGAGGAACCCCGCATGCGTACCCTGATCAGCACCGCCTTCGTCTCGCTCGACGGCGTCATGGAGGCGCCCGGCGGCGAGAGCGGCTACCGCAACGCCGGATGGACCTTCAAGGACATCGAGTTCCTCCCCGAGGCGTTCGAGATCAAGGGCCGGGAGCAGGCGGAGGCCGCCGCGCTCCTGCTCGGCCGGGTCAGCTACCAGGCGTTCAGCCCGGTGTGGCCGGAGATGCCGGAGTTCGCCGAGTACAAGGTGATGCCCAAGTACGTCGTCTCCACCACCCTCGCCGACGACGACCTGGTGGGGAACTGGGGCGAGACCACCATCCTGCGCACGCTGGACGAGGTCGCCGAGCTCAAGCGGACGGAGGGCGGCCCGATCCTCGTCCACGGCAGCGCCGAACTCAACCACAGCCTCTCCGACGCGGGCCTGATCGACCGCTACCACCTGCTGGTCTTCCCGCTCCTCCTCGGCGCCGGCCAGCGGCTGTTCAGCGCGACCGACAAGGACACCCAGCAGCTGAAGCTGGTCGAGCACGAGGCCTACCCGAACGGCCTCCAGAAGAACGTCTTCGACGTGGTCCGCTGATCCCGCCCCGGAGACGGTTCAGCGGCCGGTCATGTTCCACCGGCCGCCGGCCGTACGAGGGCGAGCAGCTCCTCCGGACCCGTGTACCGGTAGGTCCGAATGCTCACTCTCCCCGGGGGCCGTCTCACCTTGACGTGTCGTCAGAACCAGTGCAGACAGTGCGGGGGACGCTCGGCGCGGAACATGGCGTCCGCGAGGGCGGCCGCGTCCGGGCGGTGGGCGTGGATGTGCCCGGCCCGCACCAGAACGCTCGGGGTGGTGCCGCCGAGGTAGACCGAGCCGAGGTCGCTCACGTCCATCGACAGGTCGGGCTCCCGGTCGGTCGGGACGCAGTCGGCCTTCCCGTCCCGGACGGTCAGCAGGTGGCGGCCGCGCTCACCGAGGATCGGGTCGTCGACGTCGAGCACGAGCTCGCCGTCCGCGGACCAGGCGCGGGCGGTGAGGGCGCGCGGGATGTCCAGGAGCCGGACCCAGAGCCAGTCCGTGCTGCTGCTGTTCGCCTCGGTGGCCCGGAAGTCCACGAACTGCCAGCGCAGCGGGTGCTCGGGCGGGACGTGCTTGAACACCACCTCGGTGACCAGGTCGTGCGAGAGCAGGAACCGGGTCAGGGCGGTGTGGACGGCGTCGTCGGTGGCGATCGTCTCGTCCACCGTCAGGATCTCGGGCCCGCCGATCGCGTAGCTCGCGTAACCGTCCGGCACGCCGTCGGCATCGCGGTGGACGGCGACGTAGCGCGGCGCGGGCGCGATCGGGGGCTGTCCGGCGCCCGAGGACCACCAGCGGTGCGGCCGGGACAGCGCGCCCGGCTGGTCGCGGCGGTACCGGTCGTAGACCTGCTCCAGGATTCCGCCGCAGTCGGCGCGCCGCAGCACCTCGATCGAGCCGCCGAGGTCCGCCGACCCCGCTCGGGGGGTGCCGAGGGCGGAGCGGTGGCGCGGCACGGTGAGGCGCCCGGTGTAGGTGGCCGGCCCGTAGCCGAACCTGCGGTAGATCACGGCCTCGGAGGCGAGCAGCACGGAGAGGAACTCGCCCCGGGCGCGGAACGCGTCGAGCTGGTGCCGCATCATCGCACTGAGCACGCCCTGGCGCCGGTGCGTGGGCAGGACGCCGACGGCGGTCACCCCGGAGACGGGGACGGTCGTCCGGCCGGGCAGCGTCAGCTCGAAGGAGTACGCACCGGCGGTCCCGACCGGCCGCCCGTCCGGCGCCACCGTGAACAGGTTCCGGTCCATCTCGTACGCCCCCCACAGGACCGCACCCCCCTCGCCCGGGGCATCCGGGAACTGCCCGAACGCGGCGTAGAGCGTGTCCACGAAGACCTCGCGGTCCTCCTCGGTCGTGTACCGGATCTCCATCGCTTCCGTGCCCTCCCCAACCTCCCGGCACCACACCCCGCAGCGCCCCGCCACAGTGCAGCGCCGCCGACCGACCAGGTCAACCGAATTACGGCTCCTGCGGAGTCCCGGAAGAACGCAGCCGGAGGGGCGAACTCGTCGCGGACCCTTCCACCTGATCCCGGCAAGCCCCGGGCCCGACACGACCTCCAGCGGTCGGCTGCGGTAAGGGTTTCAATGTTCCGTAGCTGCCGTCCTGGAAGGTGAGGATGGTCGGCCTGGGGTCGTGTTCCTCGCGGTAGTAGCCGCTGTAGCCGGGTTCTTCGACGTGCGGGGCGAGCAGGTGGAGGACCATGACGATCAGGCCCATCTCGTCATCGGGCCAGCGATTGCGACTGAACAGTCCCCAGCTGTAGCGCTCGTGACCGGCCGGGGAGACCCGGGACCGGCGCCGGAGCGACGCGAAGTCTCCTCCGGGTAGCGGGCTTTCCGGATCCGGGGTGAGCACCGCGTACGGGTGCTCGTCAGGGTTGAGGCTGCTCGGGCGCTCGGGGATCGTGCCGAGGTGCCAGCGGAGGGCGTCCAGGACCGTGTCGGGTGTGTCGTCCCGGAGGACGCAGGTGAGGACGACTTCGAAGTGGGGCATCACGGCCGCATTCTGCCCGGCACGACCGACAGTCCCGAGGCCGTGGTCCTACCGGGCCAGGACCTCGACGACGCTCAGGCGCTGAGCAGTTCGTGGACGGCTCGGGTGGCCGTGGCGATGTCCGCCGCAGGGATCTGGGAGTACTCGTCCGAGACGGTGAAGGGCGGTCGGCCGCCCGGTCGGCATTCCAGTTCGACCACCTCGGGGCTGGTCGCGATCCGGAGGAGGAAGTGGTCGTGGTCCGGGGCGGCGACCTCGATCACCAGGTCGGGCACCTGCTCGCGAAGGCGCCGGAAGACCTCGTCCAGGGGACCACCGGTCGTCCGGTCCGCTGTCCAGTCGCTCGTGCTCATGCCGGGTCGGTGGTCGTGGGAGCGGTGTTGAGCAGGCCGAAGGGGACGTGGACGCTCGGGGTCGTGCGAGAGGTGCTGGCCAGGTGGACGGCCTGGTCGTCGAAGAAGATGTGCGGCTTGAGGATCTTCATGATCTCGCCCTTGTCGATGCCGCCGAGGAAGAACGCGTCGTTGACGCGCACCCCCCACCGCTTCAGGCTCAGCACGGCCCGCTCGTGCGCCGGGGCGTTGCGGGCGGTGACGATCGAGACCCGGACCCGGAGTTGGTACGCGGGGTCGCGGAGGCGCTCCTGCTCCTCCCGGAGCTGGATCCGGTTGACCGCGGCCAGGAAGTCCTTCAGCGGCCCCGCGTCGTGCGCGGTGCCCGCGTTGGCCAGCTCGTGCGCCCGGAAGCCTTCGATCCCGCCGCTCCGGTAGACCTGCTCGGAGGCGTCGGAGGCGAGGATCCCGTCGAAGTCGAAGGAGACGCGCAGTTCCTGGTCGCCTGGGTCGTCCGCGCCGCGCGGCCCGAGCACGTACCCGGCCGGCAGTCCGGCGTCGACCGCCTCGCGGACGTCGTCCTGGTTGGCGGAGAGGAAGAGCGACATGTTGAGCGCCGGCATGAACCGGTGCGGCGAGCGCCCCTGGGTGAAGATCGCCCGGGAGATCGGCAGCTTGTGGGAATGGACGGAGCGCATGACCCGCAGACCGGTGTCGGGGTCGTTCCGGGAGAGCACGATGACCTCGACGGGCGGATCGTCGGGCGCGAGGTCGTTCAGCGACAGCAGCCGCCGGATGAACGGGAAGGCCGTCCCCGGCCGGAGCTGATCGTCCAGGTGGGCCTCCTGGTGGGCCCGGTAGCTCTCCTCGCCCTCCTCGCGGAAGACGGCGTCGGATTCGGTGAGGTCGAAGAGGGCGCTGGAGGCGATACCGACGACCAGGCGGTTCGCGAGTTCGTAGGTCATCCGGTCACCCTCTCCGCTCGATCTCGGCTCGATCTCCGAGCGATCCCCGCTCGGTCGGGGTCGAGCATGCGCCCCATCATCGCACCTGCGTACGAAGCTCCGGTCAGGCGGTGCGGGGCAGCCGTGCGGTGCGGGCGAGGCTGTACAGGGTGAGGGCGATGACGGTGGTGGCGTACACGACGACGGCGGTCTGCAGGCCGTACACGTTGGTGAGCAGGCCGGCGAGGACGGTGGGGATGCTCATGGCCAGGTAGCTGAGGACGTAGTAGGCGGCGAGGGTGCCGGCGCGTTCGGCGGGGGCGGCCGCTGGCAGCAGCAGGCGCAGGGTGCTCTGGGTGACGGCGCCGAATCCGGCGCCCGCCAGGGCCGTGCCGGTGAACAGCGCCGCCAGGCTGTGCAGTTGGGGGCTGCTCAGGGTGAGCAGGGCGCCGGGGATCAGCAGCGCGGAGCCGGCGAGGCTGACGGTGCGGGCCAGCAGCGACCGCGCGCCGTGGCCGGCCAGGCCGGCCGCCGCGGTGAGGGTGAAGAAGACCAGGCCGCCGGTGGCGGGCGCGGCGTGCGGGGCGATCAGCCGGGCGAGCGAGGGGCCGAGCGAGGAGTAGAAACCGCCCAGCGCCCAGGCCGCGACGATGCCGGGTGCGGCAACGGCCATCGCGGGCCGGGCGGCGGGGGCGAGGCGGATGGTGGGCCGCAGCGAGCGCAGGGCGCCCGCGGTGGGGCGGACGGTCTCGCCGGTGAGCAGCACGGCGCCCGCCTGCGCGGCGAACAGGAGGATCAGCAGCAGGTAGACGGTGCGGGTGGGGGCGGGGGCGTACTGCACCAGTGCGGTGGCGGCCAGGACGCCGGCCGCCATGCCGGCCACCGGTGTGATCCCGTTGGCGACCGTGGCGCGGCCGGGTCGGTCGGGGTCCTCGAAGTCGAGCAGGGCGGCCCCGGCGGCGCTGGTGGCCACACCGGTGGCCAGGCCCTGGAGGATCCGGGCCGCGATGAGCGCCGGCACCCCCTCGGCGGTCGCGAAGGCGATCATCGCGACGCCCTGCACCAGCAGCGCCCCGGCGAGGACCGGGCGCCGACCGAGGTGGTCCGAGAGGGTGCCGGCGGTGAGCAGGGCGACCAGCAGGGCGAGCGCGTAGGCGCTGAACACCACGGTGAGCGTCATCGCCGAGAAGTGCCAGGCGGCTTGGTACAGCGCGTAGACGGGGGTGGGCGCGCTGGAGGCGGCGAGCAGCGCGACCAGGACGGAGGCGTGCAGCGAGAACGCGCCGCGGCGGCCCGGTGCGGGGAGACGGAGGGAACGGGACGGCCGGACCGTGACGCTGGGCATGGAGACACCTCTGAGCCTTAAAGCGAACGCTTTGCGTTAAGTACTCTAGGCCTGACACTCCTCTTGGCGCAAATATTTAGCTTTTAGTGGGTAGGGGATGAGCCGACCCGGGCCAGCGCCGCCGTCACCAGGCCGTCGGTGTACGCCTCGGACAGCTCCGAGGGGCGGAACAGGATCCGGTACATCAGCGGCGCGACGACCACGTCCAGCAGGCTCTCCACGTCCGGCACGGCCTCGCCGCGGCCGGCCGCGCGCACCCCGATCGCCGTCAACTGCTCGGCGGCGTAGTCGGAGCAGCGCGCCGCGTTGCCCTGCTCGGGATCGCCCAGCAGGGAGTCGCGGATGTAGGTGTGCCCGGCCGTGGAGGACATCTCCTCCGCGAACTGCAGCGCCCACGCCGCCAGATCCGCCCGCAGGTCGCCGTGGTCCGCCGGCGGGCCGTCGGGGCGCAGCCGCTCCACCGCCACGTCGGACAGCAGCTCCCGCAGGTCGCCCCAGCGGCGGTACACGGTGGACGGGGTGACCCCGGCCCGGGCGGCGATCAGCGGGACGGTCAGCGCGTCCCGTCCGAGTTCCGCGTCGAGTTCCTTGACGGCCTGGTGGACGGACTGCTGGACGCGGGCGCTGCGCCCGCCGGGGCGCGCGGTGGGGCGGGCATTCATGGGCCCAGCTTAACGCGAAGATATTGCGTCTGCCATGCCGCTCCGGGGTGGGTGCGGGACGACGTCCCAGTACCGGGCGGGCACCACCAGCTGCTCGCCGCCCACCTCGGTGCGGCGGTCGATCAGGATCACCGGGTCGTCCCGCAGCAGGCCGAGCAGCTGGGCGTCCTTCGGCCGGGCGAGGCCGGCGCGCAGCAGCGTCGTACCGCCGGCCGGTTCGGGCGCACGGCGATGGGCGAGCAGCAGTGGCCGGTCCTCGACGAAGTACGCCAGCGGGACGCCGGGCCCGCTGCCCAGCGGCGTCCAGTCCCCGTCCGTGCCCGGGCGGACGCCGAAGCGGGCGTGCTGGTCCAGGTGGAGCAGGTGCCGGACCGGGTCCTGCGGCACGTACGTCCCGGAGCCGGCCCGGCCCTGCAGCAGGCCGGCGCGGATCAGCTGCTCCTGGGCGCGCTGGACGACGGAGTCGCCGACGCCGAGTTCGGCGGCGAGCTTCGCCCGGGACGGCAGCCGGCTGCCGGGCGGCCACTGGCCGGCGGCGATCCGGGCCCGGAGCGCCTCGGCGACCAGGGTGTGGGCAGGGTGGTGGCCGCGCGGCATCCGGTCCTCCCCTCGATCGCTCGTGACGGTGCTGTCCGTGGCACCGTAGCGCGTCCCCGTGCGCGGGCGGGGCCCGTCGGCCATCCGTCAGCGGGCCGCCGCGCCGAACGGGCCGCCGGCGCCGAAGGCGAGCCGGGCGAAGCGTTCGCCGATCAGCCGGTGGGCGGCCGGGTCCGGGTGGAGCCCGTCGGGCAGCGGCAGTTCGGCCGCGTCCGGCTCGCCGTAGAGCGCGAGGCCGTCGAGGTGGTGCAGGTGCGGGTCGGTGGCGGCGCGCTGCCCCACGATGCGGGCCAGCTCGTCCCGGATCACGGCGAGGGTCAGCTTCCCGGCCGCCACCTGCGCGGGATCGCCGGTGGCCACGAACCGCAGCCGTCCCTCGCGCAGCGCGGTGAGGTCCGGGGCGCTCGGCCCGGGCGTGTGCTCGTGGATGGCGCAGTGGATCGGCGAGACGACCAGCAGCGGGGTGGTGGGGTGGCCCTCGCGGACGGTGTCGAGGAAGCCGTGCACGGCCGGGCCGAACGCGCGCAACCGCATCAGGTCGGTGTTGACGACATTGATCCCGATCTTGAGGCTGATCAGGTCGGCGGGGGTGTCGCGGATCGTACGGGCGACGAACGGGTCGAGCAGGGCGCTGCCGCCGAATCCCAGGTTCACCAGCTCCGCCCCGCCCAGGGTCGAGGCGACGGCGGGCCAGGTCCCGGTCGGGTGGGCGGCGTTGGAGCCCTGGCTGATCGAACTGCCGTGGTGCAGCCAGACCTTGCGGCCATCGGCCGGTGCGGTCCGGACGGGCGCGTCGGTGCGCAGCGCGACGAGCCGGGTGGTCTCGTCGTGCGGCAGCCAGATCTCGACCTCCTTGTCCTCGTCGGACAGGCCGGTGAACCGCAGGGTCTCCACCGGACCGGGTGTGGTCCCGGCCGCCCCGGTGGCCAGGTCGACGGTGAGGGTGTCGCCCTCGGCCGCGACGGCCCGCCCGGCGGGCCGGCCGTCGACGAGGAGTTCGTACACCCCGTCGGGCCGCGGCGGCGCTCCGGGGTAGGACCGCTTGGTGGCCAGCACGTCCAGCTCGACCGTGGTGGCCCGGGTGCGGAAGACCAGGCGGACGCCGGAGGGCTGGGACTCGGCCATCGCCAGCTGGCCGTCGGGTATCTGCCGGCGGGCCCGGGCGGGCAGCCGGTGCGGCAGGATGCCGCGGTCGGTGTGCTCCAGGTCGAGGGCGCCGCGCAGCAGGTCGGCGGTGATCGGGGTGGTGGTCCGGTCGTGCTCGGTGTTCATCGTCCTCAGGTCTTCTCGATCGGTGGGGTGGCCGGGGCCGGTCAGGAGGCGCCGGGCCAGGTGCGCAGCAGGGCGTCGAGCGCGCCGAGGATCTCGGTCCAGCTCTCCTGCGGGTCGGGGGCGCTGTGGCTGAAGCCCCCGGCGGCCTCCAGGCCGACGTAGCCGCTGAAGACGCTGCCGAGCAGCCGCACGGCGTGGGTCTGCTGCGGCTCGGGCAGGTCGTACCCGCGCAGGATCGCCCGCGTCATCCGGGCGTGCCGGACGCCGGCACTGGCGGCCGCCGTCTCGGGGTCGAGGGGGTACTTGGTGGCGGCGAAGCGGCCCGGGTGCGCGAGGGCGTAGTCGCGGTAGACGTTCGCGAACGCGATCAGTGCGTCCTTGCCGGCCCGGCCGGCGATCGCGGCGGCGACCTGGTCGGCGAGTTCCTCCAGGGCGAGCAGGGCGATCCTGGTCCTGAGCTCGTGGGCGCTGCTGACGTGCGAGTACAGGCTCGCCGTCCGGACGCCGAACCGGCGCGCGAGCTCCGCGGGGGTCGCCTGCTCGAAGCCGATCTCGTCGGCCAGCTCCGCCCCCGCCCGGACCAGGCGCTCGGTGGTGAGTCCTACCCGTGCCACGGCCGTCCTCCTGACCTTCGCTCCGCTTCGGCGTACCTGACTAGGTTATATCCTAAACCTCTTAGGAAAGTGCCTAGGGGGATATCGCCGGAACCGGCAGCTCGCGCGGAGCCGTACGGCGTGGCCGAGCCGCGGTCGCGGACCGGGCGACCTAGCGTCGTCGGCACACCCCGAGGAACGGAAGGACGCCGCCATGCCGGAGCAGAAGATCACCACTTTCCTGTGGTACGACCACCAGGCGGAGGAGGCGGCGCGGTTCTACACCTCGCTGTTCGCGGACTCCCGGATCACCGAGGTGCAGCGGTACGGGGAGGGCGGCCCCGGCGAGCCGGGCTCGGTGATGACCGTCGCGTTCGACCTGGCCGGGCTGGGGTACGTCGCCCTCAACGGCGGCCCGCTGTTCCCCTTCACCGAGGCGATCTCGCTCCAGGTGAACTGCGAGGACCAGGCGGAGGTCGACCGGCTCTGGTCCGCCCTGACCGAGGGCGGCGAGGAGAGCGCCTGCGGCTGGCTGAAGGATCGGTACGGGCTGTCCTGGCAGATCACCCCGCGCCGGCTGGTGGAGCTGCTCGGCGACCCGGACCGGGCGGGGGCGCAGCGGGCGATGCAGGCGATGATGCAGATGCGGAAGATCGACATCCAGGCCCTGGAGGACGCGTACGCCGACCGGGGAAAGGCTTCCTAGCCGCCCCGCGGCACCGGGCCCGGCCGGAGCGGGCGCCGGCCGGGCCCGTGGTGCGTCATCCGGTGACCCGCGGCGGCCTCAGTACGCGACCGACATCCGGGCGCGGGGGTGGGCCGCCGCCTCCAGCTCGTCGACGAAGGCGACGGCGTAGTCCTCGGCGCTGATCGAGCTGGTGCCGTCCGCGGCCGTGAGGAGGGTGTCGCCGCCGACGCGGAAGGCGCCGGTGCGCTCGCCGGGGGCGATCGCGGCCGCGGGGGAGACGGACGTCCACTCCAGGTCCGCCACGCCGCCGAGCGCGGCGAGCAGATCGGCGTGCGCCAGCGCCTCGCCCCGGTACTCCGCCGGGAACCCGGGGGTGTCCAGCAGTGCGGTGCCGTCCGTGGTCAGCAGCGAGCCCGCGCCGCCGACCAGCACCACCCGGCGCCCGCCGGCCCGGGCCACCCCCTCCAGCAGTGCGCGGTGCAGGGCGAGGAACGGCTCGCGCGGATCGCTGCCGTCGCGCGGCGGGACCAGCGCGGAGGCCACCACGTCGGCGCCGCCTACGACGCCGGCGACCTCCGCCACCGAGCCGGCGTCCACCGCCGTGCCCGTCACCAGCGCGTGCTCCAGCGGGGCCCGACCGGAGCGTGAGGCCGCGGTCACGTGGTGGCCGCGAGCGGCGGCCTCGGCGGCGATACGGCTCCCGATCATGCCGGTGGCACCGAAAAGAACGATCTTCATGGGACTTCTCCTGGCTGGTCCGAATCCTCCGCCCGACGAGCGGACGCTCCCGGGCACCTCTCCAAACTAGGAGGTCGGCGCATCGCCGCCCGGGTACGGTGAGGACCGATGATGGTCAGAAACGGACAACCGGGCGACGCCGGCGGTGAGCGGATCCGCGAGGTCGACTTCACCGCTCCGGCGGGCGTCCCCTCCGGCGTCGAGGTGATGTCCTTCCCCCTGCTGCGCGCACGCCTGCCGGCCCGGAGCCTCACCGGCCCGCAGCGGCCGTCCTTCCACCAGCTGCTCGCGCCCACCCGCGGCGTGCTGCGACACTCCGTCGACTTCACCGGCCACCTGCTGCACCCCGGCAGCTGGCTCTGGATCCGGCCCGGCCAGGTTCAGCAGTGGCACCGCCTGGACGACACCGACGGCACGGTCGTGCTGTTCCGGGCCGAATTCCTCGACCCGGTGACCACCGCGACGGCCCGGCTCGACGACCCCTTCGCCCCGGTGGCGCTCCGGCCGGACGAGCAGGACGTGCCCCGCCTGCGGATGGCCTGCGACCACCTCCGGCTGGAGTTCGACGCGCTCGGCCGCCTGCCGCTGGAGGTCCACACCGCGGCCCTGCGGCACCTGCTCGCCGTCCTGGTGCTGCGCCTGTCCCACCTCGCCGCCCCGACCGGCGCGCCGGCGGCGGGCGAGCCCGACGAGACCTTCGTACGCTTCCGCGAGGCGGTGGAGCGGGACTTCGCCCGCAGCCACCGGGTGGAGGACTACGCGCACCGCCTCGGCTACGCGCCGCGCACGCTCACCCGCGCGACCCGGGCCGCGGCCGGGGTCGGCGCCAAGGAGTTCATCGACCGGCGCATCGTGCTGGAGGCCAGACGCCTGCTCGCGCACGGCGACCACAGCGCGGCCCGGATCTCCCAGCAGCTCGGCTTCAGCAGCGCCACCAACTTCAGCAAGTACTTCCACCAGCGGACGGGACAGAGCCCGATCGCCTTCCGCACCGCCGTACGCGACCGGCCCGCACCCTAGTTCGGCCACCGGACCGTACGAGCACCGGGCGGCGCCGAACGCCGGCGCGGAGAGGGACGGCGGACGGCGTGACCGACGGGGAGTACGGCTGGTACCGGGGCAGCGGGCGCGGGCGGGAGCTGCTCGCGAGGGCCGCACGCGGCAGGGTCGCGCTGAGTCCCACCTCCCCGCCCACCGCCGGGGAGGCGTACGCGCTCTCGAGCGCCCTGCTGGACCTGTTCGTCGCGTCCGGGCTCGACGGCGACGACCGGCCGACCGCCGACGGGATCCTGATCGAATCACTGGTGGACGGCCTCGCCCGCTACCGGGACGACGACGCCGAGGAGGACGAGGCACCGCGCTGACCGGGGCACGATCGGGGTGCGTCCGCGGCGCGGAGCTGGGTAGACGCGGTGATCACGGGGCGGGGTTGCCGGCCGTCGGCAGCCGCGCCGCCCCGGACCAGGAGGCGACCATGAGCGCGGACGGCACGGCGGACGAGGTGGAGCGGTCCACCGTCGACGAGGACCAGGACGGGACCGACCTGCCCGATCTGGAGAACGAGCTGGACGGGCGGAGCTACGACGACGTCCTGGACGAGGGCTACGCGCCGCCCGACAGACCGCTCGGCGCCACCAGGACCGGCACGACCACGGCCGAGCAGCGCGAGGGCGAGAGCCTGGACGAGCGGCTGGCGCAGGAGGTGCCGGACGTGGCCGCCGAACCGGGCGACGGCATCGGCGACCTGGTCGGCGGGCCGGGCGAACCCGTCGACCCGCAGGCCGGGGACGCCAGGGCCGGCCGGCTGGTCGCGCCGGACGAAGGGGCGCACCCGGACACCGAGGCCCAGCTGCTCGCCTCCGACGTCGGCATCGACGGCGGCGCGGCGGGGGCGGAGGAGGCGGCGGTGCACGTCACCCCGGACGACGGGCCCGGCGGGTGACCGGTGCCCGGGCCGCGGTGCGCGCCGTCGCGCGCCGCGGCGGGCAGCGCGTGCGGTGGTCGGGCGCGGGCCGCGTCCACCGCGCGCCCCGCAGCGGGGCGCGCTCGCCGGAACGGCGTGCGCGGGGCAGCGGGATAGAGTGGCGAGACAGGGGCGGGGGCAAAGGAGCTGGGGTGAGAACAGCACACGGTGTGGCGACACTCGATCCGGTCGACGTCGGGAACCACGTCTGCTGGATGGTCGGACCGGGTGAGGACACGGCCGGCCCGGCGCGGGCCTTCGTGGCCGACGGCGAGCTGTTCGGCGACATGGTGCTGGTGCTCGGGGACACCGGGGGCACCCACCGCGGTCCGGTCTCCTGGGAGTCGTTCTTCACCGAGGTCAGCCGGGGCACCGAACGCGCCGACCGGGAGGGTTTCCGCGCCCTGCGGGTACTGGCGGACCTGAGCCGGCTGCCCGCCGCCGACACCCGGCCCGAGATCCTGGCCCGGCACGAGCTGAGGCTGGACGCCCTCGCCGCCGACAGCGGCGCCATCCTGGTCTGCGTCTACGCCAGGGCCGCGCTCACCCCGCAGGCCATCGACCAGGCGGCGGGCGTACATCCGCACCATCTGGGCAGGGGAGCGGTCGGCCCGGGGTTCCGCCTGTTCAGCTCGTCCCGGGACCGCTGGAGCGTCAGCGGCGTCGTGGACACCGAGGGCGCCGAGACCTTCCGTACCGCGCTCGGTGAGCTGCTGACGCTGACGCCGGTGCTGCACCTGGAATGCGGGGATCTGGAATTCATGGACAGTGCCGGACTGACCGTCCTGGCGACGGCCGCCCGTGGCCTGCCGGGGCGCCGGATCGAGCTCCACCGCGCCAACGAGACCCTCCGCCGCGGCTGGACCCTGCTCGGGTTCGAGCATCCCGAGATCCCCGTGGAGCTGAAGTCGTGAGCCACCCCGACGTCGCGCCCGCCGCCCCCGTACCGGGGACGGGGGTCCGCCACATCCTGTTCCCGTACGCGGACGAGGACCGGTTCGTGCACGGGGCGCTCTCCTTCGTCGACAGCGCGCTGGGGGCGGGCGAGGCCGTGGTGGTCGCCGTCTCGGGTCCGCGCGAGCGACTGCTGCGCGAGGCGCTGACCGGGGCCGGCACCCGGGACGGGGTGTCCTTCCTGGACAGCGGTGAACTGGGGAGCAACCCGGGGCGGTTGATCCCGGTGTGGCAGGCCTGGATCGGCAAGGTCGCCCAGGAGGGGCGGCCGGTCCGCGCCATCAGCGAGAACCGGTGGGCGGGGCGGACCGGCGCCGAGACGGCCGAGCTGCGCTACCACGAGTGGCTGCTCAACAAGGCGTTCGAGCAGTCCCCGGTGTGGTGGCTGCTGTGCCCGTTCGACACCGGAGCCGACCAGGAGGGGACCTTGCGGTCACTGGAGCGTTGCCATCCACTGGTGCTCGGCGACGAAGGACCGGTGCCCGGCGCCGACTACGCCGAGGGCCCGTACGCCTTCGAGGTGCTCGGCGATCCGTGCGACCCGGACGAGGAGCTGGCCTTCTCGGCCGGTGCGCTCGCCTCGGTGCGCGAGCGGGTCACCGCCTGCGCGGCCCGGCACGGGCTCGCCGGGGACCGGCTGCGCAGCCTGCTGCTCGCGGCCACCGAGGTGGCCGCCAACAGCATCAAGTACGCGGGCGGCGGCAGCCTGCGGACCTGGGCGGAGGGCTCGCGGGTGGTCTGCGAGTTCCGCGACGGCGGCTACATCGCGGATCCGATGGCCGGCCGGATCAGGCCCACCATCGACCAGGTCGGCGGCCGGGGCCTGTGGCTCGTCCAGCAGATGTGCGACCTGGTCCAGATCCGTACCGACCCGCGGACCGGCACGGTGGTGCGGCTGTCGATGGACGTCGACGCCGGCTGACGGCCGACGAGGGGTCGGGCGGCCCGGCCCGGATGCGATCCGCGGCCGGGCCGTCCGACTGCCGTGCGGGGTCGGTCAGTTGGCCAGGCTGAAGTCGCCGCCGACCGGTGCGGCGAGCTTGTCGACGCCGGTCAGCGCGGTGAGCGTGGTGACCGGGGTGCTGCTGTCGGTGGTGGTGCCGTTGCCGAGCTGGCCGGAGCCGTTGTTGCCCCAGGAACGCACGGTGTTGTCGCCGAGCAGGGCGAGGGTGTGCTCACGGCCGCCGGCCACCAGCTGGATGCCGGTCAGGCCGGGGACGGGGACGGGGGTGATCCGGTAGTCGGTGGTGCCGTCGCCGATCTGGCCGGAGGTGTTCTGCCCCCAGGCCTTGAGGCGGTTGTCGCTGTCGGTGACGGCCATGCTGTGGTTGCAGCCGGCGGCGATCTGGGAGACCCCGCCGAGCCAGATCCCCTGGGTGTCCACGGGCGTGTAGCGGCTGATCGTGCTGTTGTCGCCGAGCTGGCCGGTCGCGTTGTACCCCCAGGCCTTGACGGCGTTCCCGCTGGTGGGCCTGGTGGTGCCGCTGGGCGGCCCGACCAGGGCGAGGTTGTGGTTGCAGCCGGCGGCGATCCGGGTCACGCCGGCCAGGTTGGCGACCGGGGCGGGGACGTTGCGGCTGGCCGAAGTGCCGTCACCGAGCTGGCCGTTGATGTTGTAGCCCCAGGACCACACGGTGCCGTCCTCGCGCAGCGCGAGGCTGTGGTGCAGGCCGGCGGCGATCGCGATCACCTTGTTGAGGCCCTCGACCCGGACGGGGACGCTGCTGTCGGCGTTGGTGCCGTTGCCGAGCTGGCCGTAGTTGTTCTTCCCCCAGGCGACCACGGTCTGGTCGGTCAGCAGGGCCAGGCTGTGCGCGCCGCCGGCGGCCACGTCGGCGGCGTTCGACAGGTTGACGACCTGCCCCGGGGCGTTGTGGCTGAAGACCGAGCCGTCACCGAGCTGGCCGGAGGTGTTGGCGCCCCAGGACTGGACGGTGCGGTCGGTCAGCAGGGCCAGGCCGTGGCCACTGGCCGGCCCGGCGCCGCCGGCGGCGATCTTGACCACCTCGGCGCTGGTGAGGCCGAGCACGGTGGTGGCCGTGGTGCGGTAGTCGGTCCAGGTGCCGTCGCCGAGCTGGCCGACGCGGTTGTTGCCCCAGGACTTGAGTCGCTTCTCCTGGGCGTGCGCGCCGGTGGCGGGCAGCGCGGTCAGGCCGAAGGCGGCCAGCGCGGCGAGCCCGGCGGCGAGTGCCGGGCGCAGCCGGCCGGCGGGGGCGGTACGAGGGTTCGTCATGTGGTGCCTTCCTGCTCGGTGGTCGGGATCAGCGGGGTGGAGCCGGGCGGGTCGGTTCACGGGGTCGGCGCGGCGGAGCCGTACGGTCCGGTCCACGGGGTCAGCGGGCCAGGCTGAAGTTGCCGCTGCTGGGCGCGGCGACCATGGAGACGCTGCTGGACCGGGCGAGCGCCTGGACCGGGGACAGCCGCTGGGTGGTGGTGCCGTCGCCGAGCTGGCCCTTGTCGTTCAGGCCCCAGGTCTGGACGGTGCCGTCGGAGAGCACCACGACGTTGTGAGCGCCACCGGCCGCGACGGCGGCCACGCCGGACAGGCCCGGGACGGGCACGCTGGTGTTGCGGGTGGTGGTGGTCCCGTCGCCGACCTGGCCGTTGGCGTTGTTGCCCCAGCCGCGCAGGGTGTGGTCCTGCAGCAGGGCGATGCTGTGCTGGGAGCCGGCCGACAGCGCGGTCACGTTCTTCAGTTCCAGCACGGGGACGGGGTACGGCTTGTTGACGGCGCTGTCGTCGCCCAGCTGGCCCTTGTCGTTGTTGCCCCAGGACATCACGGTGCCGTCCGCGAGCACCGCGAGGGCGTGCGAGGCGCCGGCCGTGATGCCCTTGACGGTGGTCAGCTCGGGGATCGCGACGGCCGTGGTGCGGGGGGTCTTGGCGTCGGGCACCGGCGCGGGCACGGGGTCGGTGGACTTGGCCGGCCTCGGGGTGACGCCCAGCTGACCCTTGTCGTTGCCGCCCCAGGTCTTCACCGTGCCGTCCTGGAGCAGGGCCATGCTGAAGGAGTCGCCGGCCGCGATCGCCTTGACGCTGTCGAGGCCGGACACCGTGACGGGGAGCTTGGCGTCCGTGGTGGTGCCGTCGCCGAGCTGGCCCTTGTCGTTGAGGCCCCACGCCCGTACGGTGCCGTCCTTGAGCAGCGCGAGGGCGTGCGAGCCGCCCGCCGCGATCGCCTCCACCCCCGCCAGTCCGGCCACCAGGCTCGGCACCGCCCACTCGTCGGTGGTGCCGCTGGCACCGTTGCCCAGCTGGCCCTTGTCGTTGCGGCCCCAGCTCTCGACGGTTCCGTTGCCGAGCAGCGCCATCGCGAAGCCGGTGGTGGCCGTGCCGCCGGCGGCGATCGCGTCGACCTCCGCGCCGGAGAGGCCGACCACGGAGATCGGGGTCAGTCGCTGGGTCTTGGCGGTGCCGTCGCCCAGTTGCCCGTTGACGTTGTTGCCCCAGGCGCGGGGCCGCAGGTCGTAGGCGGAGGCGGCGGAGGTGGGCAGGGCGGTGGAGCACAGCAGCGTCAGGCTCGCGACCAGGGCGGGCACGGCGGTCACGGGGAGGCGGCGGAGCGTGCGGCGCAGCGGGTGCATGGTGTCCTCGGGTTCGAAGGGGCGGGGTGAGCGAGGGGCGGGCGGGTCGGGCGTCAGCGGGTGTCAGCCGGCGGCGGCGCGGCGGACGGGCCGGTCGCCGGGCAGCCCGGGGTGCGGCAGCGGCCGGGGGTGCACCGCGGTACCGGCGCTCGCGGGGGAGCCGTCCCCGTGCGGGGCCGCGGCGGAGTGCTGAACCACGGTCAGCAGCGGCAGGGCGGCCGCGAGCAGGGCGGTGCAGGCCCGTACGCGCAGGGCCGGTCCGGTGGTGCGGGGCATGGCGGTCCTCGGACTCCTGGCCGCGCGGCGTCCTGGCCGCGCCGGCCGCAGATGGAAATGATGATCGGATTGGCAGGATCCCTGCCCAGTCATGCGAACGATCGTGCGGGTGCGGAGGACTTTTCCACACCTATGGCCCAGCTCGATCACCCGAGATCGCCCCATCGGGCCGCCCCTGGTTGCCGTCCGTAGTCGGTGCACGGAGCATGGCGCCTGTGCCTGGTCGTCCGTCAGCTGACCCGGGCGCAAGTGCCGGACCCTTCCCCCGACTTCAGTTGGAGACACCGTGCTGCGCACACAACGGGCCAGACTCCTGGCCGTGACCCTCGGGGCCGCTGTGGCCCTGGCGGCCCCGGCCCCCACCCCGGCCTCGGCGGAGGACACCGAGCCGGCGGTGGTGGTGAACGGGACGTTCTCCTCGCCGACGGTGCCCGACGGACAGACCTGGGTCACCGGTGTCGAGGGCTGGAGCGGCGGCGGCGTCGGCTCGGCCGCCCGAGCGGCCCATCCGAAGGGCCTCCAGGCCGCCTCGCTCGCCTGGAACGGGCAGTCGGTCCCGCTCGGCACCCGGCTGCGCGGCGTCCGTTCCGGCGCCACCGTGACGCTCAGCTGGGACGACAACCCGGACGGCTGCGCGCAGCAGGGGGCCGCCAGGCGGCCGTACACCGTGACGGTCGACGGGGCGACCAACACGCCCGGTGCGTTCACCACCAACAGCCCGACCGGGAAGGCGAACTGGTTCGTCGGTCGGACGTACTCCTTCACCGCCGCCGAGGACGCGCCGCAGATCACCTTCACCTCGACCGCCACCGAGAATCCCGGCTGCGGGATCCTGATCACCAACGTCGCGGCCAAGCAGACCGCCCCGCCGCTCGGTGCGCCGCAGAGCGGGGCGTCCAGCGACCCGTGCAGCGGTGACGCGGCGGACGGCGCGCAGTGCAAGGCGGTCGCCGGCAAGCAGGACGAGATCGCCAAGTGCCCCGCCTCCGATCGGGATTGCCTGGCCGGGGTGGCGGGGACGGGCGACGCCCAGAACGCGGCCATCGGCAAGGAGACCCAGGCGGTCGAGGACTTCGGCAAGGTGCCCCGCGATCAGGACCCGAACGCGGCCGCCGACGGTCTGTGCGCCCTGCCGAACGCGCTGACCGCCTCCGTCGGGCCCGGCGACGCGGTGGTCCCGCCGAGCGACTGGTGGTTCTGCTGATGGGCCGCCGGCTGCTGCGCGGTCTGGGCTGCACGATGGCGACGGCCGGCCTGCTGCTCGCCGCCACCCCGCCCGCCCCGGCCGCGGACGCCGTGGAGGTCCCGGTGCCCAACGGCACCTTCGCAAGCCCGGTGGCGCCGGACAACGGCACCCAGGCCGGGCACGCCGGCTGGTCGCCGGACAACACCGGGGTGGTGTTCGGGAAGGGCCTCGCCCAGCACCCGCTGGGGTACCAGGCCGCCGCGCTCAACTGGAACGGCGCCGCGCTCACCCTGCGCACCCGGCTGTGGGGCGTGAAGGCCGGCTCGCACACCACCCTGACCTGGGACGACAGTCCAGGTGTCCACCGGCAGTGCAAGCCCGAACAGGTCAAGGACGGGCAGCGCTACAACGTCGCGCTGATCACCGCGGGGCCCGCGCCCGACCCGGAGGTCACCACCAAGGGCACCGACACCGTCGGCGTCGCCAACTGGACCACCGGCCGGACCTTCGAGTTCACCGCCACCGAGGACAACCCGATGGTCTCCTTCGAGTCCGCCGAGCAGCGCGACTCGCTCTCCTGCGGGCCGCTGATCACCAACGTCACCGCCCGGCAGACCCCGGCCCCGGTCGACCAGCGGATCCGCAAGGAGCAGCTGCCCGCCCCCATGGCGTACCGCGGCAACGATCCGCTGGAGCCCGGGATCGCCGTGGACGACTGCGAAGGGTCCGCCGGCACCTGCGTGTTCACGGTCGACAGCCGCTCCTCGTACCGGTACTACGGGCCGGCCAGGATCGTCGGCGAGGTCTACCTCAACTGCACCCGCAACCCGGTCGTCGACGACCACCGGGTGCGGGCCACCGAGCTCCCGTACGACAACCTCACCCAGTACTACGCGCTCAAGGGCGCGCCGCTGGTGCCCAGTCGCTCCGACATCTCGCAGAGCCGCCCCAACCTGGCGGGGCAGGTCGCCGCCGGGTTCAGCGTGGCCGGCGGCAACGACGCCGCGGTCTCCAGCAGCACCCCGCTCACCTGGAGCCGGACCACCGACAAGAACCTCAACCCCACCATCCAGCCGGGCGAGATGAGCTGGATCGAGGTGCAGCCCGCGCGCGAACGGGTGGTGGGCACCTTCACCAACTCCCGTAACGCGTACCGCCTGGACGCGCTCTTCGACGTGCCGTCCAGTGCGCTGCCGGACCGGTACTACCAGCGCACCGGGCCGCTCACCGAGGCCGAGCTGAAGCGCTGCGGCTCCGCCCGGCCGACCGCCGGCACCCCGGAAAACGGGACGGGCGCGGACACCCGCCTGCTCACCCTGGACGCGCCGCCCGAAGGCGCCGGGACCACGGTGACCGCGCTCGACCGGTGAGCCGCACGGCCCACGGACCGGCCGCCCGCCCCAACCCCGGGGCGGGCGGCCGGCGGCCCGTCAGTCCAGCGGCAGCCAGCTCCCGTCCGCGGCCGCCCGCAGGCGCGCGGTCGGCCGGGCCCCGTCCGCGCGCGGCGCCGCCTCGGTGAGGCCGGCGGGCGCCGAACGGCCGGGCGGCCGCAGTGACAGGCACCGGTCGGTGGCGCTGAAGGTCTGCGCGACCACGGTGCTGACGTTCACGCTGGACGGGCTGTCGACGATCACGTTCTTGATCAGCTTGCCGAGGCCGTCCACCCGCAACTCGCCCACCGTGCGCGTCATCGCGTTGAGCACGCCGAACTGCAGCTCGTCGTTGGGCTGCACGGTGAACTTCACCTGCGTGCTCTCGGTGCTGCTGCGCCGCCACTCGTGCGAGTAGGTGGCCCGGAACGCGAGCGCGAAGGTGGCCGTCGCGCTCAGCTTGAGCTGCGCCGCGCCCGACACGCTGCCGCCGACGGCCAGGGTGGCCCCGTTGGCGATGTCCGCGTTCGGGCCCTTGTCGGTCGGCGCGGTGTGGTCGGTGTGGGTGATCTCCGTCTTGTTGCTGCCGCTGGCTCCGGCCGAGACGTCCGTGGTGTTGTCGATCGTGCCGGACAGCGTGGCGCTGCCGGAGATCTCGCCGCCGATGTTGTCCGTGGTGCTCGACTCCAGCACCACCGTGCGGTAGACGTCGATCGCCCGGTCGGTGCAGTTGACCGCCGCGTTGCCGACCGAGACCACCGCCGTGGTGAACTCCCGTGACAGCCCCGGGAGGATCCGGAACTCGCACGCGTACTGCGGGCCGCAGCCGCGGGCGATCGCGGGCGCGTCCTGGGGTGCCGTGTCCGTGCCGGCGGCCGCGGGCCCATCTTCGGCGAAGGCGGCAGGCGCGGACCACCCGGCGGCGGAGCACAGGGCGAGAACGGTCACGGCGGCCGCGGCGGCGGGCCGCTGCCCGCGGCCCCTCACCGCGGGCTCCAGGTGCCCCGCGCGCTGCGGACCAGGACGGCGTCCGGTGCCCGCCGCGCGCTCTCGGCCCGGTCGGCGGGCAGGTCGATCAGTCCCGTGGCGGCGGAACGCCCGGGCGGGCGCAGCGACAGGCACTTGTCCGGGACGGCGAAGGTCTGTGCCACGATCGAGCTGGCCGTGACGGTCGACGGGCTGTCCACGGTGATGTCCTTGATCAGCTTGTCGGTGCCGTTCACCTTCAACTCCCCGGCGGTGCGCGAGGTGGCGTTGACCATCCCGAACTGGATCTCGTCCCCCGGGCTGACGGTGAACACCACCCTGGTCGACTCGGTGCTGACGGCCTGCCACTGCCGGGAGTAGCTCGCCTGGAAGGCCGATTCGAAGGTCGCCTTCGCGCCCAGGTGCAGCGCGTTGGACCCGGAGACCGTCCCCGTCGCCTCGGCGGTGTTCTTCACCTGGTCCTCGGTGAACGGGCCCTTGTCCTTGTTGGGGCCGAACTGGGTGACGCTGTTCACCACGCCCGGGGTCGCACTGGCCGACCCGGCGACGGTCACCGTGGTGTCCACCCCGCCCTCCAGCGCCGCCCGGCCGGAGATCGCGCCGCCGATGTTGTCCGTGCTGCTGGTCACGAAGGTGACGGTGCGGTCGATCTCCATGGTGCCGCTGGTGCAGTTGATCGCGGCGTTGCCCACCGAGAGCACCCCGCTGACGAACTCCCGCGGAGCGGGGTCGTACATCCGGAAACTGCAGGCGCCTTCCTGGGCGCACAGGCCGGCGACCTCGGCCGCCGAGGCCGGCCGGTCGGCGCCGTCCAGCACCTGCGCGGTCGGGAACGGAGGTGCGGCGGCGCCCTGCGGGCCGGCGCCGGCCGGGACGGCCCAGGGGCCCAGCAGGGCCAGCGCGGCCGCGGGGCCGAGCAGGGCGGACCGGGCGGCGCACCGCCGGGTCCGCGGGGGCGGGGAAGTCAGCACAGACGCTCTCCTCACTCGCGATCAGGGGATTCCGACCTGCCGGAGGGGCCGGCCGATTCGGTGACGGAACGGGTCCCGCGGCGGCCGCACGGGCGCGCTCGAACCCGCGGAGGACCCCTTCGACCCATCCTTGACGACCATTCCGTCGTGGGCGAACGATCAGCCCTTGCCCGTGCGCCATTCGATGACCCGTCACCCCCGGCCGGCACCGGTACGAGCGCTGCTCGCTCCTGCCGGGGTCTCCGGCACGAACGGCCGGATCCGCTGCCCGCCCCCGTGCCCGGGTGCGGCCAACGGCCGTCAGCGAGAGCGAGTTGAGGGGCCGTCCGATCGGGTGAGCGGGCGCCGCCGCGGGGGTCGGCGTCGGTGGTCGGCGCTACGTTGCGGGAATGGACATCACAGCCCTGCCCGGGCCGGCCGTCAGCGGCCGGATCCGTACCGGCGCCCACCTCCGGTGCCCGGACCCCAGCCCGCACCCGACCCTCGGCGGCGCCTCGATCGCCTTCGTGTCCGCCCCGCTGTGGGAGGCCCTGACGGCGATGGCCGCCGGCCTCGATCCGGCCGCGACGGCGGCCGACCCCGCCGGCTCCGCCTGCGACGCGCTGCGCCTGATCGTCGCCGCCGCCGAGGACACCGCCGACCCCCACGAGCCGGCCGGCCGGCTCTACGCGACCCCGAGCGTGGTGGAGCTCGGCCGCCGGCCGATCTGGCTGCTGCGCCCGGACGGACCGCACGGCCCGGTCACGGCGGCGTTCCCCGCCGACCTCTGAGCGCCACCCGGCCACCGGGTAGGGTGCTCGCTCCGGCGCCCGCGGTCGCGGACCGGCGGAGCGAGCGATCGGCGGGCGATCGGCGGACGAGGAGTGGCGGGCATGAGCGGCGGGCAACGGCCGGACGAGGCACGCCCCGGCCTGCTCGGACGGCTGCGCGGGCCCCGGCTCGGCCGGCGGTTCGAGCGGTTCTGGGCCGCGTACGCGACCAGCGCGCTCGGTACCTGGCTCGCCTTCGGCGCGTTCCCGCTGATCGCCGTCCAGGTGCTGCACGCCGGCCCGGCCGAGGTCGCCGCGCTCGCCTCGGTGGGGGCGGCGGTCGGCGCGGCCGTGGCGGTGCCGATCGGCCCGTGGGTGGAGTTCCGCCGCAAGCGGCCGGTGCTGATCACGATGGACCTGGTGCGGTTCGCCGCGCTGGCGACGATCCCGGTCGCCCACGCGTTCGGCGTGCTCGGCTTCGTCCAGCTGCTGCTGGTCTCGGTCGTGGTCGCGGCGGCCGACCTCGGCTTCCGGGCCGCCTCGGGCGCCTACCTGAAGTCGATGCTGCCCGCCGGGGACCTGCTCGCCGCCAACGCCCGCTTCGAGTCGACCACCTGGACGACCACCATCGTCGGACCGCCGCTCGGCGGTGCGGCGATCGGGCTGCTCGGTCCGGTGGTCACGGTGCTGGCCGACGCGGTCAGCTATCTGTTCTCCGCCCTGGGCATCCGCGCCACCGGCGGCCCCGGGCACCCGTCCGAGCAGCCGCCGCAGCGCCGGGCGGGCGCCCGGATGCGGGCCGGCGACCTGCTCGACGGCTGGCGGTACATCCTGGCCGACCCGGCGCTGCGCCCGCTGTTCCTCAACACCGTGCTGTTCAACGGCCTGGTGATGGCCTCCGAACCGCTGCTGGCCGTCCTGATGCTCGGCCGGCTCGGCTTCGCGCCCTGGCAGTACGGCCTGGCCTTCGCCGTCCCCGCGATCGGCGGCCTGGTCGGCTCCCGGCTGGCCCGGCCGCTGGCCGCCCGGTTCGGTCAGCACCGGGTGCTGACCGTGGCCGGGACACTGCGCGCGCTCTGGGTGCTCGGTCTGGCGTTCGTCGGGCCGGGCACCGGCGGGCTGCTGCTGGTGATGGCGGTCGAGCTGGGGCTGATCGTGAGCTGCGCGGTCTTCAACCCCGTCCAGGCCACCTACCGTCTCCGGCGCACCCCGACCGATCGGGTCACCCGGACGCTCTCCGCCTGGGGGGTGACGGCCAAGGCGTCGACCGCCCTGCTGACCGCCCTGTGGGGTGTGCTGGGCGCGCTGCTCGGCTCCCGGACGGCCATCGCCCTGGCCGGCGTACTGCTGCTCGCCACCCCGCTGCTGCTGCCCCGGAGCGCGTCCGCGCCGGACCCCGCGCCCGAGCCGCACCCCGATCCGCAGGCCGCCCCGAGCCAGGCCTGAGCCTGGCACCGTGAGCCCGGCACCGTGAGCCCCGCGCCCGGAGCCCCGCGCCCCGGGCCGGGGCAGGTCCCCGGGCCGGGGCAGGTCGGCGGCGGCGGGTCAGGGGAAGCGGGCCAGGCCGCGCGCGTCCAGCTGGGCGGCGAGCGCGGCGATGCTCTCCTCGGGCACGTCGTCGATGCCGTTGACGGCCGGCGTCACCGTGAGACCGTTGGCGCCCTGGAACGCGGTGAGCGCGCCCCGGGTGCCCGGCCCGGCGATGCCGTCGAGGCCGTGCGGGTCGAAGCCCAGGGTCTCCAGGGCGGTCTGGACGCCGATCAGCAGGTTGAGCGGCACCGGCAGCGCCCCCGAGCGGAGGTTGGCGTTCAACGGCTGGGTGGGGTCGTAGACCAGCGCGCCGATGTCCCCGCCCTGCTCGGTGACCCAGCCGGCGAGGGTGAACAGCAAGGCGTTGCGCACGTTGCGAGGGATCACGCCGGAGTTTCCGGCCTCGGTCATCCGGCACTCCCGGGCCATGGTCAGCCGGTCGCCGCCGGCCGCGGCCGCCTCGAAGTGCGGGAAGCGGAACATCGGCCCCATCGCCCAGGCCATGCTGAGCAGCCCGAGCTGGCCGGGCGCGGGCCAGCCGTCGTACCCGGCGAACGGCGGGCGGCCGCGCAGCGAGGTCTCGAAGCTGTCCAGCTTGGCGGTGATCAGCGCGTCCACCGACCCGTCGGAGACGAGGAGTTGGCCGAGCGCCCGCTTCTGCGCGATCGGGGCGTTGGCCGTCCCGCTGAACTTGATCTTCCGGTACTCCTCCTCGATCGCGGTCCGGTCGGCCGGGACGGCGGTGTCCCGGTCGTGCCAGTCCAGCGTGAAGATGTCGGGCAGCGGCACCGGGTTGCTGCCGAAGTTCGCCGGGTCGTCGGCGTCGAGCAGGTTGCCGACGCCGGTGGACACCAGGCTCTTCACGTCCAGGTACATCATGTGCTCGCGGCTCTCCAGCGGTTCGCTGAAGGCGTTGAACCCGTCTCTGACACTGTCGTGCATGACGATCGACTCCTCACGCCGGCCCGGCCGGCTCCTCGGGTTGCGGTGGCGCGGCCGGTCCGGACGGCGGCTCCAGGACGTCGAAGCGCAGCCCGCTGGAGCCCCCGCCGGCGCCGCTGACCTTGCGCCGCGCGCCCCACGCGTGGACCGAGCCGTCGTGCCAGCGGGTGTACTGCCGGCTGCGTTCGACCCGGACGCCGGAGCGCGGGACCTCCTCCTCGAACAGCCACTGCTGCTCCCGCAGCAGCCCACCGAGCGGTTGCGCCGGGGTGCCCTCGTCGCGGACCAGCCCGGCGAGCACCAGCCGGACGTCCTGCGGCGCCGCGGGATCCAGCGGCTGGGGCACCAGCGGGTACCAGTGGCCCGGGACGTCGGTGGCGAGCACGTACCGGTCCGCGGGCGGGTCCCCGGGTCGGGCGACCGGCCGCTCGGGCAGCGCGGCCACCCAGCGGGCGTACCGGTCCAGCGGCTCCCCGGCCAGGTCGCCGACGGTCTCCTCGACCGCCCAGGCCAGATTCGCGGCCTCGTCGCGCAGCAGCAGGACGGACTCGGCGGGCGGGCCCTCCAGCCCGGCGGGCAGCGACGCGGCCCGGTAGAACCACGGGGACGGCGCCGGGGCCGAGCCGTCACCGCCACCGCCCATGGCGCCGCCGGCGGAGTCCTCGCCGAGGCCGTAGAGGTTCCACCCCGAGTCCTCCAGGGCGGCCGGGGCGAGCACCGTCGTTCCGCCGAAGACGTCCGTCACCGAGCAGTGCACGACCCGGCTGAGCGAGCCCACGGCGGTGGGCAGCGGGCAGCAGAACCAGTCGTTGCCGTACACGGTGGTGAAGGCGATCAGGAGCAGCCGCCCCAGGTCGGCGGGGCTGGTGTCGACGGCTCCGAAGTTGATCCTGGCGTCCTCCATCTCCCAGAACCGGGTGGCCGGCATGCCGCCGAACAGCGCCGGGGTGGGGACGATGGCGCGCTGCTCGCGGGTGACGGCGGCCTCGGTGACCGGCACCTGGGCGGGCGGTGCGTCCACGGCCCACCAGTCGAGGTGCCCGCCGAGGTACTCCTGCGCCCGCAGCTCCAGCTCGGGCAGCGTGGAGGCGCGCACCGCGAAGGCGTACTCCAGGCGGTTGGCGTCCCAGGCGGCGGGCCGCGCCGGGCCGTCGGCCGTTCCCGCGCCGTCGGCCGGTGCTTCGGGGCCGGCTGCGGGCGTGGGCACCCGCGGCGCCCACCAGGCCAGCCAGCGGCTCGCGGCGCCGGCCAGCGCCGCCAGGTCGGCGGTGGCGGCGCCGAACTCCTTGGCCGCGGTCTCGTCCCGCTCCGCCAACCGGGCGAGCCACGGGGCCAGCGCGACGGCGTCGGGCAGCCGGCCCCGGACGGCGACGCCGAGCGGGGCGGGTGCGAGCGGTCCACCGACCGCGCCGGGGCACACCGTTGCGAAGGCGGGTAGCAGGGCGCCGAGGCCGCAGGCCACGAGTTCGCGCTGCCAGCGCAGGCCGCCGGCCAGCGCCAGCCGGGCGTCCGGCCCCCGGACGGGCTCCCGCTCGACCAGCTCCTCCAGCACCATCCGGGCCGGATCGTACGGCTGCCAGCTGTCCCCGTCCGCGTCGCTCCCGCCGCCTGTGCCCGTGCCGCTGCCGGTGCGCCAGCCGTCCAGCAGGTGGGTCTCCTGGGCCAGCGCGACGTGGACGGGTGAGGCGGCGTCGTCGCCGCAGAACTCCCCGAAGGCGTACTGGCGCGCCAGCAGGTGGGCGGCGTCGCCGATCCGGGCGGCCAGCGCCTCCTCGACGCCGGCGTCACGGGGCACCGGCTCGTACCGGAACATCCCCGGGTCCATGGCTCCTCCTCGCGTCCTTCCGGCGTCCCCGAGCGGTCAGATCAGCTGGTGGGGTGGGGTCATCAGCTCGACGGGCAGCAGCCCGCGCAACTCGGTGAGGTCGTTGAGGTCGAGCCCCCGGATCCGGGCGAGCGCGAAGGTCTCCTCGACGACGGCGTGCACGTCCTCCATCCGCCACCCGCGCAGCTGGTCCGGCGGCACCGCGACCAGCAGGGCCTGCGGGGCCCGGGCGTCCGGCTGGTCGTAGTGGAAGGCGAGGCCGCCCAGCTCCTCCACGGCGGACCCGCCGCCGGCGGGGAGCGGCTCGGGGACGGTCTCGGTCCAGGAGTCGACCAGCAGCCCCGCCACGTGGTCCGGGTCCGGGGCGCCGTCGGTGCGCAGCAGGGCGCTGTGCCGCGCGGCGGGCCTGGAACGGGACGGCACGGGGGCCGGACCGAGCGCGATCCACCGCTGCCCGGGCGGCAGTTGGGTGACGGTCGTGCCGCACGGCGGGGTGCCGGCCAGCACCTCGGCCGCGGTGAGGGCGTCGCCGAGGGCGCGGGTGCCGGGCCTGACCCGTTCCATCTCCAGCAGCCAGTCGGCGCGCTCCTCCTCGCCGGCGCCCTCGGGGCCGGGCGCGGTGAGCGCGGCGCCGGCCGGGGTGCCGCCGAGCCGCAGTTCGGGCAGCACCGGCAAGGTCCCGGCGAGTGCGGAGGAGACCGCGGCGGTGATCGCGGTGACCCAGCCGAGCGCCTCGGACGGCTCCTGCGGCGGCGGCCCGGGCAGCGGGCGCAGCGGTGCGGCGGCAAACCGGTCGAGGACCGCCTGCGCGTGGCTGCGCAGCGCTTCGATCGCGGCGTCGTCGGCGGGTGGGCCGAGGGTGTAGGCGGAGGTCACCCCGAGGTCGGCCAGGGTGTCCAGGGTCCTGGAGACGGCCTCCGCGAGGCCCGGCAGCACCTTCACCTGTTCGACCAGGGTCGCCACGGCGGTGGTGGTGGCGGCGTGCCAGGCCGTGACCCGTTCGGCCAGCCCGGTCAGGTCGGCGCCGGCCCGGTCGTCGTCGCCGTCCTGGTCGAGGTGGGTGGTGAGCAGCGGTTCGGCCGAGGCCAGGACTGCGGCCAACGCGCCGCAGAGCAGCCGCAGTTCGGCGAACCTGGCGGCGCCGGGACCGGTCACGGGCGGGGTCGGCGCGGGCGCGGCGCGGGTGGCGGCCTGACGCAGCAGGCGGCGGGCGAGGGCGGTGTCCTGGCGGGCCGGGTCGGTGTCCCCGGTGCCGGGCGGCCCGGCACCGAGCACCACGTCGAGCGCGCACACGCCGAGGTCGGCCAGCGTCAGGGTGAGCGGTGAGCCCGGGTCGCCGAAGTCGAACCGCCAGCCGGCCGGCTCGCCGAGCCGGGCCTCGCACCAGCGTTCGAGGGCCGGTGCCAGCCGGGCGAGCGGCCGCGACCCGTCCCAGCCGGCGACCTCTCGCGTCGGTGCGAGCACGCCGATCCGGTACGTCAGCGCGGTGGCGGCGCGCGGGGTCCGGATCACCTCGAACTCCTGCGGGAGGTGGTCGCCGCGGGCGATGCCGTCGGCGGCGGTGGCCGCCCGCTGCGCGCTGCCGCCCACCAACTGGTGGACGCTCTCGGCCAGCAGCAGGTCGCCGACCGCGTCGACGGTGTCCTCCAGGTCCTGCACCAGCGGGGTCGCCGGGTCGAGCAGCGGCCGGTCCTCGGCGGGGAGATCTCCCAGCAGGTCCTGGAGCTGGCGGCCGTGGGCCAGCCAGTCGTCCAGCAGCGCCTGGCCGTCGAGGACGTCGCGGGCCGCGATCGTGGTGCGGGCGAGATCGCTGTCGGGGGCGGTGGGGTCGACCATCCGGGGGAGCGGGTAGCCGGCCCGCAGCGGTGCGATCAAGGCGTCCAGGCCCGCGTCGTGCAGGGCGCGTTCCAGGCGGTAGCCGAGCAGCGCGCCGAGGTTCCGGCCGGAGCGGACGCCGTCCACGACGGCGAGCGCGCGGCGGACCCGGGCGGCGCGCAGGTCGACCGCGAACGCCTGGCGGTCGCTGTGGCCGAGCCAGCCCGAGCGCAGCACGGCAGCGGTCACCGCGTGGTGCAGGGAGGGCGCCAGGAGGTAGCCGTCGTTGGTCCCGGGGGAGCCGTCGCCGGCGGGTTCGGGCGGGTCGCCGGGGACGGGCTCCGGCGGGGGCAGCGACTCCGGGCGCGGGTGGAGGTCGCAGACCCAGCCGTACGCGCCCAGGTGGATGCCGTCCGGGCGGCTGCTGCGGGTCCTGGCGAGGCGGGCGGTGGCCACCGAGGACATCCAGGCGTCCAGCCGGTGGGTCTGGGTGTCGAGCACCTCGCACAGCAGCCGTTCCAGGCGCGGCAGGTCGGCGTACGGCAGGTCGTCGCCCTCGCCGCCGGGCCGCCCGGCCGGGTCGGTCGGGGCGGTCTGGGCCGGTGTCGGCGGGGTGACCAGCGACAGGTCCTCCGCCGCGGCCAGCTGTTCGAAGGCCAGCGCGGCCCAGTCGTAGATCTGCGGGACGAAGCCGGCGTCCGTCGTGAGGTCGCCGCCCTCCAGCCGGACACCGGCCGGCGGCACGCTGCCGGCCCTGAGCAGCTCGCCCAGCCGGAAGGCGTAGGTGTACATCAGGGAGGTGGCGTAGTGGTAGAAGAGTCCGATCCGCCCGGTGCCCATCCCGTCCAGGGCGGAGCGCAGTGCGGCCACCCTGGCCAGCAGCTCCGGTGCGGGCGTCCCCCCGGCGGTCACCTGGGGAATGGCCTGCTGCCAGAAGTTCCACATGAAGCGCAGCGGTCGGGCCCGCGCCAGGTCCACCGCCTCGGGGGTCGGGTCCTGGTCGAGCAGGAACTCCAGCGGTGTCGGGAAGGCGGTGAGGTCGGGCGGCGGTGCCCAGGCGAAGAACGAGCGGTGCGGCACCGTGCCGGTCGGCGTGTCGGGCGGCGGCTGGAAGGGCGGCGAGACCGGGTCCTGCATGACGTGGCGCAGCCGCCGGGAGGCCGGCAGCCGGTGCAGCAGATCGTTGACCACCTCGTCGGGGTCGCCGCCCGCGCCCACCCCGGGCGAGCGGAAGGCCTGCGATTCGATCAGCGTCCGGAAGCCCGAGATCTGGTTGAGGACCCGCAGGTCGACCTCGGTGCCGTGCCACAGGTCGAGCGAGGTGACGGGGAGCAGGCCGTACGGCTGGTTGCCCACCCGCAGTGTCGGCAGCAGGCCCCGGCCGCGGACGTGCCGGACGTAGTGCGAGACCAGGTAGGTGAGGTCGGGCTGCCCGCCGCCGTCGATGGTCTGCCAGTTGATGGAGGAGGCGGCGAAGGCCCCGGCCGCGCCGTGCAGCAGGGCCAGCAGGTCGTGGTCGTCGGAGGCCAGTCCGTCGGTGACCGCGGCGAGCACCCCGGCGGCGGTCGGGCCGAGGGCGGTCGCCGCCCGCGCCGCCGCCTGCGTGCTGCCGGGGGTGAGGGCGGCCCGCTGGGCGGCGACGAGGTCCGGCGGGGCCGGTGGGGTGCGCGGGTGCCAGGCGGAGCGGGTGGAGTCCGTGTTGTTGGTCGGGGTGCCGGTGGGCAGGACGGCCAGGCCGTCGGTGCAGCGGTGCGCCTCCAGCAGGGTGGTGAGCAGTTCGGTGGTCCGCGCGCAGCTGCCGCCGCGCACGCCCGCGACGGTGACCAGGCTGAAGTCGGTGCGCAGCCCGGCCAGCGGCACCCGCACGCCCAGGCCGACCCGGACGGCCTCGTCGAAATCGGTGAGCCAGCGCGGCGGCACCAGCGACTCGGGGGCGGGGCCGACGTCCAGCTGCTCGGCGATCGGCTCGCCCTGTTGCCGCCAGAGCAGGCCGATCTGGCCGTCGCCGGTGGTCTCGTAGCCGGAGAATACCAGCCGGTCGGGCAGCACGTAGCTGTGCGCGGCCCGGGTGAAGGTGCCGGCGCGGGCCGGCGGTTCGGCGGCCCACGGGGCCGGGTCGGGCGCGGTGGCGTCCGGAGCGGTCTCGACGGCCGGTGCGGGGCCGGCCGGGTGCAGCGCCCCGACGGCCCAGGCGGCGCGGTCGGGGCCGATCGCGGCCGCCAGGGTGGCCCAGGCGGCGGTCCGGCGGTCCGCGTTCGGTCCGGCGGCCCAGACGGCCCGCCAGTACGCCTCGGTGGCGGTCCGCTCGTCGGGGGTGAGGGCGCTCTCGTGCGCGTCGACGTGGATGTCGTCGGGGAAGGCCCGGATCCACAGCTGGGGTTCGGCGCCGCCGAGGCCCCGGTACACCGTCTCCAGCCGCAGCGGGAGCAGCAGCAGCGGGTCGGCGCCGTCCTCGGGCCACAGCGCCGGCTCGGCGCTCGCCAGTTCGCGGTAGGTCTCGCGGGCCTGCTGGTAGCGGGTCTCGGCGGCGTCCGCCTCCTGGCTCGCGCCCAGGTGTTCGTTCTCCAGACCGGTCTCACCGGCCAGCACGCGTTTCTCGTAGCCGGCCAAGCCGGTCCTGGACCAGTCGAGGGCGACGCGGGCGTCGCTGACGGCGCGGTGGGCGCCGGCGATGTCGTTGCTCACCGTGGTGCTCCCATCAGGCTGCGGGCGGTGCGGAGCAGGCGGAACGGGCGCTGCAGGGTGACCCGGGCGACGTCGGCGGAGTTCCAGGCCCGACCGGCGGTGCGCGGGTGCTCCTGCTCCTCGAGCGGCTCGGGCTGCGGCATGCCGCCCAGCGAGGCGAACGCACCCGCCTGCACCCGCTCCCAGTTCAGCTCGTCCCAGGACGTCATGCCGGCGCCGATGCCGGGCGCGGTGTCGTAGCCGAACCGCAGCCGGTGGCCGTTCTCGGCCAGCACGATCCACCAGTCGTGGATGGACTGGCCGGCGGGCAGCTGGAAGGCGTAGGCGCAGGTGCGCTCGTCCATCGGGAGCACCATGATCGGCGCAACCCAGCTGTCCGGCGCGAGCAGCGGGTCCTGCACGGCGGCGGGCGGGACGGCGGCCACCACCATGCCGGGGTAGCGGCGGACCAGCCGGCCCCGGATCAGCAGCACGTCCAGGCCGTTCGCGTCCAGCGCGAGGTGACTGCCCAGCGCGCCGTCGAGCGCCCAGCCGTGCACCGGCGGGATGTCGGCGAGGCCGTCGGGCCGCGGCCAGAAGTGCGTGAACGGGCTGCCGCGCAGGTCGGTCGGGTACTCCCGCCAGCGCATCTCCCGGTTGATCTCGTCGTTGGCCCCGACCATGAACGCGGCGATGAACGGGCCGTTGGCGTGCAGCAGCACGGCCCGGTCCTCGGGGATCGCGGCCGCGCCCGGCAGGAACCAGTCCGGCTCGGCCTCCTTCAGCGCGAGCGCCATCGCGGCGGGGAAGTCCGGGCAGTCCATCACCGGCTCCGAGACCTGCTCGGGCAGGGCGACCGGCGACCCGCTCGGTACGGTGACGAGGTCCGCGAGCCGGGCGGCCAGCAGCGGGCCCGGGTCGAGCGCGCCGGCCAGCCGCTGCGCGATGGCGTCCGGGTCGACCGGCACGCCGTACCGCAGGAGTTGGCTGCCGGGGTCGTCGCCCATGTCCTGCGGCCCGGTCATCGCGGTGTTCGGTTCGGGCAGCACCATGCCGAAGTCCTCCGGCGGCGCGGTCAGCGCGCCGGCGAGTCCGGGGACGAGCGGTGCGACCGCACCGGGGTCGAAGAGCTGCTCGGCGGCGAGCAGCCCCGCGGAGTCCGGGCCGCCCGCGGCGAGCCCCTGCCCGCCGCCGACCAGCTGCCCCACCGTCGGGCCGAGGACCGAGGTGATCGCCCCGGCCTGCGCGGCGAAGCCGTTCGCGAGCGCGGCCGGGGCCAGCGCGGACATCGTCCGCAGGACACCGGTGGCGTGCCGGGTGGCGGCGGAGCGCAGCGCACCGTCGACCCGCCCGGCGAACGGCTCGCCCGCCGCACCCTCCACGGGGGGAGCCTCCTGCGGCTTCGTCACCAGCGGCACGGGCAGCGGGGGCAGCAGCGCGCCGGCGAGCGTGCGCCGGGCCAGGCTGTCGCCGTCGAGCGCGGCCCGCCGGGCGACCGGGCCGCGCCGGCGCAGCAGCCGGTGGAAGGCGGTGCTGGTGAGCGCCGTCGGGGCGGGGCTGACCGCGACCTCGGTGCGCAGCGGCAGGCCGCTGTCGGTGCGGACCCGGTCGCCGACCGGCGCGGCCAGGGCCATCAGCTCCCCGGGCGAGAGGGTCCGCAGGTTGCGGCGGTGCAGCGATCCGGCGACCCGGCTGCAGAACGCCGCCCGCTGCCGCCGGCGGTTGGCCTCCCGGATCTCGCCGACCCCCTCCCACGCCCGGGCCATCAGGAACTCCTGGTTGTCGCGCACCCAACCGGCCCCGAGCGCCGCCGCGATCCGGCTCTCCGGGTCCAGGTTGAGGTCGGCGAGCCAGCCGGTCGCGCTCGGCGCGATCGACCGGCTGACCACCGGGTGACCGCCGTACAGGGGTGGCGCCAGCGCGGTGTCGGTGCCGCGGTCGATGTGGGCGGCGACCCGGGTGCGGAAGTCGTCCAGCGCGGCCCGGGTCGCGGTGCCGGGCGGCGGTGCGAACAGCGTGAGCACGCCCTGGACGGTGATGGTCTGCCGGCCAGCGGCGGCGTCGCCGGTGGCGAGCGGGTCGCCGTGCAGCCAGGGCCGGGTGATGTCGACGGTCCGCCCGCCGAGCGGTCCCGCCTCCTCGGGCGTCAGCGGCACGACGGCGGTCGCCAGCGCCTCGAAGTCGCCCTCGGTGCCGGTGCGGAAGGTCCAGGAGTGGTAGACCGGCAGCCGGAAGCGGTCGGTGCCGGGGAACGGCCAGGCGTCGCCCAGCTGGTCGATGTCGGCGAAACCGCCGCTCAGCCCGGCGCTCACGCCGCTCTGGAAGGCGGGCACCAGACAGGCCAGGTAGTCGGTGCCGGGGCCGAGGCGGCGGGGGCAGAGCAGCCGGGAGATCAGCGGGCCGGGCCGCCCGGCGGGCCGCTGGAGGTGCGCCCACTGCCAGGAGTCGCCCAGCGGCGGCAGCAGGCCCGCCTCCACCTCGACGGACGCCAGCGGGTTCCCGGGCCGCAGGGGGTGCCCGGCGGCCTCCACCACGATCAGCACCAGCCACGGCCGCAGCCGCCCGTCGACGGCCTTCGCCGGGGTGAACAGCCACGGCAGCTCGGGGGAGTCGAACTCCACGCAGGGGAGGTAGTTGGGTTCGACGTCCGTGCTGCCGGGCGCGGGCTCCACCCGCACGATGTGCCGGGTGTCGAGGCCCACCACGCCCTCCGGGCCGAGCATCCGCAGGCCGTGGCCCTCCACCGGCACCCGCGCGCCGCGCGGCCCCGACAGGGTCAGCGTGGGCGCCAGCTCCGGCGGCAGGGCCGGGTCGGCGGTGCGGATCGCCGCACCGATCGAGGTCTGCAGGTAGGGGGCGAACTCCAGGTCGTCGTCGGTCATCGGGGCCGCACCTCCCAGCTCTCCACCGCGCGCAGGCCGGGCCGGCCGGCCAGCAGGCCGCGCAGTTCGGCCGCGGGCGGTGCCGCGCCCGGCACCCCCACCGGCGTCCTGAGCGCGGTCATCGACCAGGTGGACGCCGCCGCGAGGGGCTGCTGCGGTGCCACCCGCAGCCCGGGAGCGGCGGCCCGCCACCAGCGGGCGTCACGGATCGAGGCGGCGAGGGCCACCTGCTCGGCGTGCACGTGGGCGTGGGCGCGCACCATGCGCCGGATGCGCGAGCGCATCGGCACCGGGTCCCGGACGATGGCGGTGTCCCAGCCGAGCCTGGTCCCGACGAAGGCCGCGTCCTCGGGCCCGGAGAGGTCGGGGACGTACTGCACGCCCGACCGGTAGCGGGCGAACGCGTCGGAACCCAGCTGCTGGTCCTCGGTCAGGTCCAGGAACTGCCCCGGCGCGAACGAGTCCTCCACCGCGCCGCCGCGCGCGTCGTCGTCGCCGAGCCGGGCCGCGGCGATGTCCCACCGCTCGGGCGGGTCGACCACGCTGCGCCCGAAGCGGGCGATGTCCACGCCGAACGGCAGCACCCGCTGGCGGGCGGCGAGCCGCCCGTGCGGGTGCACCCGCTGCCCCTCGGCCAGCAGCCGGTTCGCGGACGGCGACAGCCGCACGGGGGAGCGCTCGGCGCCGGACGGCGGCAGCACGCTCCACGCGGACGGCTGCGCGAAGGCCTTGACCAGCTCACCGGCCAGGTCCACCGGCACGCCCGGCAGCGGCGGGGGCCCGCTGCCCCAGCGCGTCTCGAAGTTGAACGAGGCCTTGAACAGGAACAGCCGGAGGTGGCCGCGCCCGACCGCGTGCCACGGCGTGGGGCCCTCCAGCGTCAGCTCGAACGCGATGCCGAGCAGGGTCTCCCCGAACACCTCGACCGACAGCGCGCCGCGCATGGCCGCGGTGAAGGCCATCGCCGGCTCGAAGTGGATCAGGACGTCCAGCGCGAACTGGCCGCGGATCCCGCAGTCCGCGATGTCCGCGACCAGGAAGAGCTTCGCCCCGAACTGGACGGTGTTGCTGGTCACCGCGAAGTACGCCTCGCAGCGCAGCTGCAGCCAGGACGCCGGGGACAGGTTCATCGCCAGCCGGCGCAGCGCCGGCACCCCGCGCGGGACGGGGAACGCCGGGTGGAAGCCGCCCGCGCTGAGCACGAACACCGGATCGGGGCCGCCGCGGCTGAGCACCAGCACGTCACCGTCGAGCGGGATGCCCGCCATCCGCGAACCGGTCAGGCCCGCCATCAGGAAGGCGCTCGGCTCGGCCGTGTCGTACTGGCCGGCGAACGTCGCCCTCAGCTCGATCACCGGCGCCGCCGGGTCGGGCACCATCACCCGCAGCACGCCGAGCACCGACAGCCGCACCGGGTCGGGGAGCTCGGCGACCACCGCCGCCGACAGGTCGACCATCCGCCCGCCCCAGGAGATCCGGAACATCGGGCCGACCACGATCCGCCCCGGGACGGTCGGGAACAGCGCCGACAGCCGCGGCATCACCCGCAGCGCGGCCTCCACCGGGTCGGGCGGGAACAGCAGCTCGCCGGCCGTGCCGTCGGCGATGCAGGCGATCAGGGTGTCCCGGTCGATGGCCTTGTTGACGCCCACCACGCCGCCGATGCCGCTCACCGCGAAGCCCAGCCCGATCTGCAGGCCCGGCTGCGGGAAGGTCGCGCCCATCAGCACGACGAACGCCGGCGGGCGGCCCAGCGAGATCTGGCCGAACGCCGTCACCGTGGTGACCGGCAGCGCGGCGCTGAGCACCCCCGAGAACTCGGTGAACCCCTGGCGATCCAGCTGCCCGCGCAGCCGCACCGGCGGCAGCGGCAGATCGATCTCCAGCGTGGCCGGCAGGTTCTGGTCCGCCAACCTCTCCAGGTCCAGCCCCGGAACGGCTCCCATGACGCACCTCGCTCCTCGTCGTCCTCGCGGTCAGGTCCAGGGGGTGACGGTGAGGGCGATCCGGGCACCCTCGCCGAGCACCGGGTGGCTGGTCGCCGGCAGCGGGATCTCGGCGCGCCACGCCCCGGCCGCCGGATCGAGGTCCGCCAGCGGCGGGCCGCTCGGCACGTAGTCCCGGATCGCACCGTCGACGGTGCTGTTCCACACGGCCCAGACCGCGGGCGCCGGCCCGGTGGTGTCCACGTCCACGATCAGGATGTCGTCCAGGTCGGCGGTCTGTTCCAGGTGGTCGCCGAAGCTGAGGAAGCCGTCCACCCGGTGCAGCGACAGCACCCGCAGGTGCAGCGCGTGGCGCGCCGGACCGGCGCCCCCGCGCGGGGCCAGCCGGCTGCACAGGAAGGTGGTCACCAGCGGCACGTCCGGCTCGGGCCCGCCGTCCTCGCGGCTGCGCGGCAGCTGCACCGGGCACCAGTGCGCGGCCGTCTGCTCGTGCATCACGATCGGCAGGCCGCGCACCGACAGCCGCACCTCCGCCTGCCAGTCCACCCCGTCGCCGGCCGGCAGGCTGTGCCCGACCAGCGCCGACGCCACCCGCAGGTCGCCGAACAGGAAGCGGCGCAGGTTCTGGTAGCCCTCCTCGGAGTTGACGAGCCCGTAGCTGCCGCTGTGCGAGCGGTGCACGTACGCGCGGTGCGCCCCCGGCACGTAGGCGTTCTCGATCTGCACCAGCCCGTCGCTGCGCGCCCCGACCACCGCGGACGACAGGCCCGCGGCGACCTGGTAGTCACCCGGGTCGGTGCCGACCAGGCAGAACACCCGCTCCGCCGGGAAGCCGCCGCCCAGCAGCCGGGCGTCCCAGCCCTCGCCGGGCCCGTCGCGGTCCTGCAGGGCGGCCGGCGTCAGGTACTCGTACATCCGGCGCGGGCCGAAGATGTCGGCGCCGTTGATGCCGGTGGCGTCGCGCAGCCGCTCCAGCAGGCCGAGGCCGTGCTCGAAGGCGATCCCGCCGTGCGGGGTGCCGTAGGTGAACAGCTTGTCGACGTACCCGGCCGGGTCCTCGCCCCGGTCGGGCAGCACCTTCTGGAGCAGGCAGCGGCAGATCAGGCCGCCCATCGAGTGCGCCACCAGGTGCACCCGCGGCACGCCGGCCCTGGCCCGGACCTTCTCGATCAGGGCCAGCAGGCTCGCGGCGGCGTCCTCGAGGCGGTACTCGTGCGGTTCGGCGCCCCAGCTGCTCGCCGCGGCGTCGTAGAACCGGTGCACCCAGACGGTGTTGGCCGGCACCTCGGCGGCGCTGTCGAGGTAGGCCTCCTGCCCGCCCTGGACCCGGATCTGGTAGCCCTCGTCGAGCAGCAGCCGCAGCAGCGGGCCCTCGAACTGGTAGAAGCTCGGCTCGTTCCCGGCACCCACCCGGATGTGCGTCGAGCCCTCGTTGAAGCCGTAGAACGGGTCCGCCACCGCTTTGTCGATCCCGTGGGTGTCGCCGGCGAAGCCGCGGACGTACACCACCGGCAGCAGGCCGGCGACGGGCGGATCACCGGTGCGGTCCTGGTCCCCGGTGGCCATGGGAACCACCGCCCTCAGCGCTCGCCGTCGTCGGCCGGCCGGCGAGCGACTGAATCGTGGCGGGCGACGGAAGGGCGCGGAATGCCACGACCGGCTTTCGGCGGACGCTCCGGAACGTGACCGGAATTACGGGCGGTCACCATTTCGGCTGCGAACCACGGATGGTGACCGCTTTTCCGGGGAGGAGCCTTTCCGGCGCGCGCACCACCGGCCCGATCGGGCGGAGTTTCCAGGCGGGTTGGGAAGCGCCAGGCCATGACGACCCATCTCCTCAAGAGCGGACCGGCGGGCGGGCAGCGCTCTCGGCAGCGGCGGAAAACGGTATGTCATTCAGTTTAGGTCCGCGCCTCGGGGCCGTCCAACGTTGTCCCGGGAAATTGCCGACAATTCCCGTACCGGGCTGGACCGGGCCCGGTGCCCGGGGTGACAATGGCGTCATTCCGTCAATTCGTCACCTCCGGACACCAGTCGACCCGCCCGTGGTCGGCCCGGCCGCCGGGGGAACTGGAGGTCGTCATGACCGCGACCGCGACCATTCTGAACGTCTGGTGCCTGCACGCCGCGACCGGCACCGACACGGGGGTGAACCAGGCCGTCGCCAACCTGGCCGAATCCATCCCGCTCGACGAGCTCGGCGCGGGCTCGCTGGAGGACATCGTGCGCGCCGTCCCGGCGGCCGTGGAGATGATCGACACGGCCCGCTCGGACCCGGACGACCTGTACCTCACCACCGACACCGGCGGCGGCCTCGCGCAGAGCATCTGGCCGGGCGGCGAACAGACCGTCAGCATGCAGGCCGGCCAGTCCGCCTCGCCCGGCATCCCGGTGCCGGTGTCCTTCGCCCAGAACCTCTCGCTGTGGGACTTCGACACGGTCTCCAGCGACGACCTGCTGGGTTCCGTACGGATCCTGGAGGAGGAGCAGGGCCGCGGCACCATCGCCAAGCTCGCCAAGTCCGACGTGGAGGGCTCCGTCTACTACGTCACCTACGCCGTGAACTGATCACCCGGCGCAACCACTCCGGGCAGAAGGTCCACACACCGTCACCACCCGGGCCGGCCCGCCCGCGAGCGACACCGCTTGCGTGTCGTTCCGTGCTGCGCCGCGCTACGCGGGCCGGGGCGGGCGCAGGACGTGGCGGACGGCGGCGCGGAGCCACTGGTGGGCGCCGTCGGCGGTGTGGCGCGGGTGCCAGGCCATACCGATCGTCAGGGGTGGCAGCGGGAGCGGGATCTCCAGCAGCACCAGGCCCATGGCGCGGGCCGCGTCGCCGAGGGGGGAGGGGGGCTCGCCGGGCAGTGCGGTGGGGACCAGGCAGACCGCGTCGCCGGTCGCCGCCAGGGCCATCGCGGCCAGGTGGCCCGGCAGGACGGCGCCGACCCGGCGGCTGAGCCCCTGCTCGGCCAGCGCGGCGTCGAGCGGGCCGGTGAAGCGGCCCCGGCGGCTGACCGCCACGTGCTCGGCCGCGGCGAGGCCTTCGGGGGTCAGGGGTGCCTCGGCGAGCGGGTGCCCGGCCCGGACGGCGGCGGCCATCCGGAGCGTGACCAGTTCCTCGACCCGGGTCTCCGGGTCCACGTGGCCGATCGACCCGACCTCCAGGTCGACCCGGCCCTCGCGCAGCGCCGGGCCGGCCTCCCACTCCTCGGCCAGCACCCGCAGCGAGACGCCCGGTGCCCGGCGCCGGGCCAGCCCGAGCAGACCCGGCGCGAGCGCAGCGCCGACCAGGTCGGCGGTCTGCACGGTGAAGGTGCGCCGCAGCGCGCCGGGGTCGACCCCGCCGCTCGGGGTGAGCAGCGCCTCCAGCCGGCGCACCACCGCGGCGGCCTCCTCCCGCAGCGCCTCGGCCCGCGGGGTCGGCACCATCGCCTGACCGGCCCGCACCAGCAGCGGATCCTGCAGCACCCGGCGCAGCCGGGCCAGGGTGCGGCTCATCGCGGCGGGCGAGGTGTGCAGCCGCGCGGCGGCGCGGGTGACGCTCTGCTCGGTCAGCAGGGCGTCCAGGGCGACGGCGAGGTTGGCGTCGAGGTTCGGGTCCGGGCTGGTCACCTGGGTTGTTCCATTCCTGGCAATGATTGGTTGCTGAGGTTCCCATTGTGGCAATACCACCCGGGTCGACACCATGAGGGAGTCGTACCGATCCCCATCCAGACCGTGAGGTTTTCATGATCGTCATTACCGCCCCCACCGGGAACATCGGCCGCCGGCTGCTGTCCCTGCTGGTCGAGGCCGCTCCGGCGCGCGGGGAGGAGCTGCGGGTCGTGGTCCGCGACCCGGCCCGGCTCCCCGCGGCCGTCCGCGGGCAGGTCGAGGTGGTCGTCGGCTCGCACGGCGACGCCGCGACCGTCGAGCGCGCCTTCGCCGGGGCCGACGCCGTCTTCTGGCTGGTGCCGCCGGACGCCTCGGCCACGCCCGAGGCGGTGTGGACCGACTTCACCCGCCCCGCCGCGCGGGCCTTCGCCGCCCACGGCGTCGGCCACGTGGTCGGCGTCTCGGCGCTCGGCCGCGGCACCCCGCAGGCCGCCCGGGCCGGGCTGGTCACCGCCTCCCTCGCCATGGACGACCTGATCGCCGACTCCGGCGTCGCCTACCGCGCCCTGGCCAACCCCTCGTTCTACGAGAACCTGCTGGAGGAGGCCGACTCGATCCGCGAGCACGGCGTCTTCACGGACACCGTGGCCGCCGACCGGGCGGCCCCGATGGTGGCCGTCGCCGACATCGCCGCGACGGCGGCCGAACTGCTGCTGGACCGCTCGTGGACCGGCGTCGGCAGCGTCCCGGTGGTCGGCCCGCAGGAACTGTCGCCGAACGACCTGGCCCGCATCATGTCCGAGGAACTGGGCCGCCCGGTCCGCTACCAGCGCCAGCCGCTCGACGAGCTGCGCGCCACCCTGCTCGGCTACGGCCTCAACGCGGAGTTCGTCGAGGGCATCGTCGACATGAAGCGGGCCAAGGACGAGGGCCTGGACGCCGGTGTCGAGCACTCGCCGCTGGCGGGCGTCGACTTCGCCCGGTGGTGCGCGCAGACCCTCAGGCCCGCCGTCCTCGCCACCCCGGAGGCGACCGATGTCCACTGACCGAACCGAACCGCCGGTCACCGCGTTCATGCTGGTCAAGACCACGCCGGAGTGGCTGGCGATGTCCGTCGCCGAGCGCGTCCACGCCTTCACCACCCAGGTCGTCCCGGTGATCGAGTCCCGCACCAGCGGCGTCCGCTCCCGCTTCTACGACACCGAGTTCTACTCGGCCCGGGTCACCGACGTCTGGGTCTGGGAGGCCGACGACCACGACGCCTACCGGCTGCTGATCGACGCGCTGCGCGAAACCCCTTTCTGGGACCGCTACTTCGACGTCGTCGACCTGCTGGTGGGCACCGAGAACGGCTACGCCCGCACCTACGACCTGGAGCCGCTGACGACCTTCTCCACCTGACCGCCGAGCCGCCCGGCCGGTGCCTCCGCCCCCCGCGGGAGGCACCGGCCGGCCCGCGTCCGGGCCACGGTCAGCCCCGCCCGGCCCGCTCCTCGCGCCGCCGGGTCAGTTCCGCGACCGCGCTCGGGAAGGTCGTCTCGAAGTCGATCAGCTTCGCCCAGGTCGGGGCGACCACGATCCGGACCATGGCCTCGTACAGCGACCCGGCGCCGGCGTCCCACTCGGCCCGCTGCTGCGGCGTCATGTCGGGCACGCCGTTCGCCAGGAGGAACTCCTCCGGGACGCCCTCGACCTCGTCCAGCTCGGCCCGGCCCCGGAGCAGCAGGATGGCGGGCGGCCGCGACTCGGTGTCGATCGTCAGGGCGACGGCCGGGTTGTGACGCAGGGCCCGCAGTTTCGGGGCGTTCGTGGGCGTACACATGACGATCTCGGCCCCGTTCCAGACGAACGCGATCGGGATCGCCCGTGGTGTGCCGTCCTCGGCCACGTAGGCGAGGCGGGCCAGCCTGCGGGCCAGGAGTTCCCGGCCGAGCGGACGGTTCAGCACCTCGGTGATCCGGCTGGGCTGCACGGGCGGCACCGCCTTTCGAGGGTCGGGGCGCACCGGCCCCGGCCGGGCGCCCGGGTGGTGGGAGGGCTCGGTCGGACGGTATCGTCCTGCACCCCGGTCCCGCGCAGGCGGCCGGCGTGCCGGTGGGTCGCCGGTCACGACGGGGGGAGGCCGCCGGGGACGGGGGTGAACTCCAGCGGGAGGGCGACCGGTCCGCGGGTGTAGAGGCCGCTCTCGCGGTACCGGGTGCCGGGGGAGTGGCGGACCTGGTCGAGCAGCGGGAGCAGCATCGCGGCCACGGTCTCGATCTCGGCCTTGGCGAAAGCCGCGCCGACGCACTGGTGCAGGCCGGCCCCGAACGCGAGGTGCTGGGCGGCGGCGGTGAAGGACCGGGCGGCGCCCAGATCGGGCCGGTGGAGGTCGAAGGTGTCGGGGGCGGCGAAGGCCTCCGGGTCGCGGTTGGCCGCGCCGATCAGGCAGAACACGGTGGCACCGGCCGGGACGGTGGTCCCGGCGAAGGCGACGTCCTGCTCGGCCCGGCGCGGGATCAGCTGGACCGGCGGGGTGTACCGCAGCGTCTCCGCGATCGCGGCCGCCAGCAGGGCCGGCTCCCGGCGGACCGCGGCCAGCTGCTCCGGGTGGTCGATCAGGTGCTTGAACAGCAGGGCGAGGGTCTTGTCGGCGGGCTCGGTGGCGGCCACCAGCACGTTGAGGACCAGCGCGGTCACCTCGCGGTCGGTCAGCGCGACGCCGTCGTACTCGGCGCCGCACAGCTGCGAGATCAGGTCGTCACCGGGCCGTCGGCGCCGCTCCTGGATGACGGGGCGCAGGTACGCCTCCAACTGCTCGGCGCTGTCCAGGCAGTGCCGGCGGCGCTCGGGGGTGAGGGTGATGCTGGTGATGAACTCGGCGACCCCGGCGTGCCAGCCGGCGACCAGCTCCCGGTCCCGCCGGTCCAGGCCGAGCACGTCGAGCGTCACCCGGACGGCGAGCGGTCTGCCGAGGTCGTTGACCAGGTCCACCCGGCCGAGCGGCAGGAACGGGGCGAGAAGTTCGGCGGCGTTCGCGCGCACGGCGCGGACCTGGTCCTGGAGGGCCCGCCCGGAGAAGCTCCGGACGACGATCTTCCGCTTGGCGGTGTGCTCGGCCCCGGTCATCTGGGCCAGGACCGGCCCCCGCATCACCGGCTCGGCGCGGACCTGGAGCGGAGCGGTGCTGAACGCCGCGTGGTCGGTCAGTACCCGCCGCACGTCCCGGTGGCGGGAGAGGAAGTAGCTGTCGATCGCCGGCTCGTGGAGCACCGGCGCCCGCTCCCGCAGGCCGGCGAAGTACCGGTAGGGATCGGCGGCGAAGTCCTCGGACAGGACACTGAACCGGGTGTCGGCCGTGGGCATGAGGGAGGGCCTTCCGGGCGAGGGGGCACGGGCCGGCGGAGCCGTCCGGTCGCGGCGTGGGGTCCGCCGGGGCTCGTCGGGCAGGCCCCGGGCCCGGCCCGTCGCCCGCGGACGCCGGGAACGCAGCTCCCGTTCGCCCCGGGGCCGGGACGTGCCGCGACGATTATTCACCCCGCGCCGGGGCCGGCCTCCCGCCGGTGCCGGGCCGGCCGCCCCGGAAGGTTCACCGCCGCGCGGGCGCGCCCGCCACCACCCCGTACGTGACCAGGCCGTACACCAGGTGGGGGACGGCGTCCGAGACCCAGTCGACCGCCGACCAGGTCCGTGGGTCGCTGACCCCGAGCCCGGCGATCGGCAGGTCGCTGGCGGCCATCGCGAGCGCGGCGGTCACGGTCCCGCCGACCCACACGGGCAGCCGGATCCCGCCCGCCCGCAGGACGGCGACGGCCACGCCGACCCCGGCGCCGACGGCGATCCCGCTCAGCGCGCCGAGCCCGGTCAGCCGTGCCTCGCGTCGGGCGCCCTCACCCGGCACCTCGAGGCCGACCTTGTGGGCGGCGGTGTCCACGATCTGTTCGGGGACGCTGCTGGTGGGTCTGCCGCGCAGCGCCATGTCGGCGTAGGCGGTGGCATTCAACGCGGTCGTCCCGGCGGCACCGGCCACCGCACCGCGGATCACGGTTTTCATCATGTGATCAGCCTGCCCGGCCGTACCGGCTCCACACCGCCTCGCTCCCGTGGGCGCCCCCGGACCGGTGGTTGAACGTTGAACGCGATGTCCGAATGCCGCCGGATCCCGGCGCCGCCCGCGCCCAGGATGGAGTCATGTCCGAGCACGAGACGAGGAGTTCGATCGCCATGACGACGATGACGGCGGCCCGGGGCGGGATCGCGAAGCTGGACGGGAAGGTGGCCCTGGTGACCGGTGGTAGCCGGGGGATCGGCGCGGCGGTGGCGCTGCGGTTGGCCGAGGACGGCGCCGACGTCGTGGTGACCTACCGCGACGGCGCCGAGCAGGCCGAGGCCGTTGCGGCCAAGATCACCGCGATGGGCCGGCGCGGGTGGGCGGTCCGGGCGGACAGCGCCGACCCGCAGGCGGTCGGGGCGGTGGTGACGGCGGTGGCCGACCGCTTCGGCCGCCTGGACATCCTGGTCAACAACGCGGGCATCGGCGTGCTCGGCCCGATCGGGGAGATCGCGCCGGCCGATGTGGACCGGGTGCTGGAGGTGAACGTCCGGGCACCCTTCCTGTTCGCCCAGGCCGCCGCCGCCCACCTGGCCGAGGACGGCCGGATCATCACCATCGGCAGCTGCATCGCCAAGCGGGTCGCGTTCCCCGGCGCCTCGCTGTACGGCACCAGCAAGGCGGCGACGATCGGGCTCACCAAGGCGCTGGCCCGGGAACTCGGGCCGCGCGGGATCACCGTCAACGTGGTCCACCCCGGCCCGATCGACACCGACCTGAACCCCGCCGACGGGCCGGCGGCCGAACTCCAGGCCTCGCTGACGGCGCTCGGCACCTTCGGCCGGGCCACCGACGTCGCCGCCACCGTGGCCCACCTCGCCGGCCCCGACGGCCGCTACATCACCGCCGCCGAGATCGCCGTCGACGGCGGCTTCGCGGCCTGAGCCGGGCGCCGGGGCCAGGGCCGGGTCCGGGCCCCACGCTCGGTGGGAAGCCCGGCCCCGGCCCGCCGCGATCGGCTCTCGGCCTCCGAATCGACGGCCGCGCGCGGCTCAGAGCAGCTTGATGGCCGTGATCCAGGCCTTGTTGGCGTCCACGACCCGGTTGCTCTCGCCCCGCCACTGCCGGGCCGGGGCCCCGTTGTCGGTGCGCCAGTCCGCGATCTCCAGCAGTGCGGCCGAGTTGAGGTTGGACAGGCCCAGCTCCTTGCGGGAGCCGATCGAGCCCGCGTACAGCCAGCCCTGGTTCCAGCCGCCGGTGCAGCTCCACTGGCGGGCGGGTGCGCCGTTGTCCATGCGCCAGTCCGCGATCTCCAGGCACTTCCCGGAGTTCCGGTTCACCAGCATGGTGATGCCGTGGGCCTGCTTGAGGTCCCAGAGCTGGTTGGCACCGCCCGTGCAGGTCCACTGGCGGGCGGGGGCGCCGTCGTCGGTGCGCCAGTCGGCGATCTCCAGGCACTTCCCGGAGTTCGCGTTGACGACGGTGGTGGACGACGGCATGGTGAAGCCGCCGCCCGCCGCGGCGGCCGGGGTGGCGGGCAGTGCGGTCAGGAGCGCCAGGGCGGCGCCGGTGACGGCCGCGGCGGTGCGCGGCAGGTCGAGCGGTGTACGGCTGGTCATCGGAGTCCGATCCCTTGAAGGAGCGTGCGTGCGGGACGAGGCCGGGATCGCCCGGATGTGGATCGCTCCGGTCCCGTGCCGGCCGGGCGCCGGGCTCACGCCCGAACGACCCGCCCCCTGTGGCCCGGGGTCACCCGCCGGGCCGCCGGCACCGGCGCATCATAGGACAGCGCACCGACGGGTGATCAAGTCGATTGCCGGGCCCGCCGACGGGTTCAGTCCGTGCAGGTGGTGCCCGCCGCGGGCAGGGCGAGGGTGGTCAGGTAGCGGTTGGTGGCCTCCTGGACGCACCGGGACAGCAGGAACATGCTGTAGTCGTCGCCCTCGCGGCCGAGCACGACGCTGCCCGGAAGCTGGCCCGCCATCGCCGCGCCGGCCTGGAACGGGGCCAGCGCCTGGTGGGTGGACTGCAGGATCAGGGCCGGCGGCGCGCCCTGCACGGCGGCGCCCGCCTTGACCGGCTCGGCCGGGTCCGGCCAGCCCAGGCAGCCCGCGATCGCCTGGTACGAGCGCACGGCGCCGCCCAGGTGCGGGGAGACCCGGGACAGGTCCGCCTCGAGCCGGGAGAGGTCGGCGAAGGTGTGCACGGGGTTCGGGTTGTCCAGGCAGGCCGGCACCTGGACCTGGACCGCGTCGAGGGTGTCGTCCGGGTCGTGGGTGAAGCCGCCCGCGTCGCCCGCCCGGGCCTTGGCGATCGCCGTGCCCAGCTCCGGCCAGGCGAGGCCGGACAGGGTCAGCAGGTCCTGGGTGGCCTCGCGGATGTCCTCGCCGGTCAGCGGCGTGTGCGCCGAGCCGCCGGTCGGGATCGGCTCCCGGTCGGCGCGGGCGACGAGCGCGTCGTACTCGGCCGCGACGTCGTGGCCCTGCAGGGCGCACTCCTTCGACCCGGTGCACCAGGCGGCGAACCGGTCGAACGCGGTCTCGGCCGTGGTCGCCTCCTGCGTGACCCGGGACAGCGGATCGCCGGTGTCGTCCAGCACGGTGTCCAGGACCATGGTGCGCAGCCGTCCCGGGTTCAGCGCCGCGTAGGTGCGCCCCAGCAGGGCGCTGTAGTGGATGCCGTACCAGTTCAGCTGCTCCTCGCCGAGGGCGCCGCGGACCGCCTCGAAGTCCCGCGCGGTGCTGGTCAGGTCGACCTTGGCGACCAGCGCCCCGTTGCGGCGCCGGCAGTCCTCGGCGAAGGACCGGTTGGCGGCGATCAGGGCGTCGTACGCGGCCTGGTCGTGCGGGAAGTGGCTGACCCCGGCGGGCTTGGCGGCCTCGCCGCAGCGGATCGGCGTGCTGTGCCCGACCCCGCGCGGGTCGACCGCGACCAGGTCGAACTTCGCGGTCATGTCGCCGGCGAACTTCGGCATCCCGATGTGCATCGCCAGCCGCAGCTGCTCGATCGACGAGCCGCCCGCGCCGTCGTTGAGCAGCAGCGTGCCCTTGCGGTGCGCCTGGTCGTCGGCCGGACGGCGGACCAGGGCGAGGCTGATCCGCTCGGCGTCCGGGTGCGACCAGTCGACCGGCACCCGGATCGACCCGCACTGCATCTGCCGGAAGTCGCTGTCGGTGCAGGCGTGCCAGTCGATCGTCGCGGCCGGACGGAGGTCGCCGCCCTCGGTGTACGCGATGGCCGACACCGCGGTCGTGGCGACGGCGGCGACCGCGGCGACGGCGCCGACGGCGGTCCAGCGGCGGGCTCTCCGGTTGTTCGTCATGGTGCTTCCTTCGGTCTTCCCCGAGCGGGTGCCTCGTCCGGTGCGGGAGCGAGGAGGCTGCGGCGGTGTGCGGTGGTGGCGGGTGCACGGGCGGAGGTCCGCGTCCGTGCACCGTTCATGACGCACACACTCCCGGCGGACGCTGTCCACATTCCAGGCCGGACGGGGTACGGGGACTGTCCACCGGTGTCTGCCCGTGTCCACCGGGGCGCGCATGCACGACCGGACGCCCCACCCTCCGAGGAGGGCGGGGCGTCATATCTGATGATGCGTCACATCTGTACGGTGGAAGCCGGGTTCACCTGGCCTCGGCCAGCCGGAGCGCGTCCGGGCCGGCCGGGAACCTCAGCTGGCCCGTGGTGTCGTGCACGGCCCGCCAGACAGCCTCGGCGACGTCGCGCTCCTCGGTGAACAGCTCCTGCCCGGTGAAGTCGGCCATCGCCTTCCGGACCCAGGGCGCGTACGGCGGCGGCACCAGCTCGTCGGGCGCGCCGCCGGCCGTCGCCCGCCCGGCGAAGTTGGTGGTCAGGCAGGCGCCCGGCTGGACGGTCTTCGCCCGTACCCCGAACGGCTCGAGCTCCAGGGCGAGGGAGGCGGTGAACCCCTCGACGGCCATCTTGCTCGCCTTGTAGACGGCCGAGAGCGGCATGTGCCCCAGCACCACGCTGGAGGTCACGTTGACCACCACGCCGGAGCCGCGCTCGCGGAACCCGGGCAGCACCGCCCGGGTGGTGGCCAGCACGCCGAAGGTGTTGGTCTCGAAGACCTCCCGCACCTGGTCGGGCGAGGTGCCCTCGAAGACGCCGATCGACGGGATGCCGGCGTTGTTGACCAGGGCGTCGAGCGGCCCCGCCGCCGCCAGTGCGGCGGCGATGCTGTCCGGGCTGGTCACGTCGAGCCCGAGGACGCGCAGCCGGTCCGACGCGGGCAGCACGCCCGGTCGGGGCGTGCGCATCGTGGCGACGACGTTCCAACCCTGGGCGTGGAAGTGGAGGGCGGTCGCCCGGCCGTAGCCGGACGAGGTCCCGGTGATCAGTACCGTCTGCATGACTGCGTCCCCTGCGATGGTGTGGGATCCGCGCTGCGGCAGGCACGTTCCTGCCGCGCGGAACAACTCGTGATCCCAGTGAACCGCTCTGACCAGGGGGGATGGTAGAACGATCCTCGCTGCTCCTTGCACGATCCTGCCGCTCGGGTGCCGCCGGGGCTCAGGGTAGGGCGGTCGCCGGGGTCGGTGCGCCACCGCGCAGCCGGGCCGCGTCCTGGCTCGGCGGTGCCCCGAAGTGGCGGCGGTACTCGCGGCTGAACTGCGACGGGTTGTCGTAGCCCACCCGCCGGCCCACCCCGGTGACGTCACCCGGGCTGGTGGTGAGCAGCAGCCGGGCCTCCTGGAGCCGGATCTGCTTCTGGAACTGGATCGGGCTCAGCGCCGTCACCGCCTGGAAGTTGCGGTGGAAGGCGGAGACGCTCATGCCCGACAGCCGCGCCACGTCCTCGACCCGGAACGACTCGGCGTAGTGCTCGCGGATCCAGCGCACGGCCCGGGAGACGTGGCTCAGCCCGCTGTCGGCCAGCCCCAGCTGTCGGACCGTCTCACCCTGCTCGCCGGTGATCAGGCGCCAGAGGATCTCCCGCTTCACCAGCGGGGCCAGCACGGCCCGGTCGCGGGGCTGGTCGAGCAGGCGCAGCAGCCGCACCACCGCGTCCAGCAGGGTCGCGGGGGCGTCGCTCACGGCGATCCCGGACGGGGCGCCCGCGCCCGCGCGCGGCACGCCGCCGGGGCCGGCCTGGAGCAGCACCTCCGCCACGGCCGCCGGCTCCAGCACCAGCCCGAAGCCGAGCGCCGGCTCCTCGGGCGAGGCCCGCAGGAACTGGCCGGTGACGGGCAGGTCCACCGAGGCGACCAGGTACTGCCCGGGGCCGTAGGTGAAGACCCGGTCGCCGAGCGCGAGCCGCTTGGCGCCCTGCGCGATGACGGCCAGCACCGTGCCGGACATCGCGGGCGCCGGGGGATCGGACCGGTCGACCTTCGAGACGAGGACCCCGTCGACGGCGGTGGTCCAGTCGGGCCGGGCGTGCCGGGCCAGCAGGGTGCGGAACTCTTCGAGCGGCATGCCCCCATTGCACCACCCGCGGCCCGTCCCCGCTCCCGGCCCTGCTCCCGGCCCGGAGAGGATCGTGCAAGCAGCCGAGAGCATCGTTCTACTCCTGCGCAGGCCAGGGCAGTTGAATGGAACCACCGCACTCCGCCGCACCACCGCCACGGAAGAGGATCCGATGATCGCGACCTACGGTTTCACCGCCACCCTGACCGCCCGGCCCGGCCTCGGCGACCGGCTGGTCGACCTGCTGCTGACCGGCCTGGACGAGGGCGCCCCGGGATCCGGACCGCACTGCCTGGTCTACCTCGTCTCCCGCTCCGCCTCCGACCCCGACGTCGTCCAGGTCACCGAGGGCTGGACCAGCGAGGAGGACCACCACCGGGTCTTCGCCGGCGCGCCCGCCCGGGCGATCGCGGGGCAGATCGACGCTCTGCTGGCCGAGCAGCCCGCGTACACCGACCACGTCCCGGTCCGCGGCCGGGCCTCGTTCTGACCACGGCCGCGGCCAAGGCCACGACCGCTGACGTCCATCCCGGAGGAGACCGCACGATGACCCCCGCACGCCCCGCCCTCGACCCCGACCTGCACGAACTCCTCGCCGACCAGCCCCTGATGACCACCCTCACCCCGGAGCTGCTCGCCCAGCTGCGCCGCCTCCCCACGCCCCCCGTCGACACCCTGCCCACCCGCCGGCGCTTCGAGCGGCGCGAGCTCGCCGTGCCGGTCGCCGACGGCACCCCCGTCCCGCTCTCCGTCCTCACCCCCGAGCCCGCCGACCCCGCAGATCTCGCTGGCCCGGCCGCCGGCGCACCCTGCGTCTACTGGATCCACGGCGGCGGAATGGTCATGGGCGACCGCCACTCGCAGCTCGACATCCCGCTGGAGTGGCTGGACGAGTTCGGCGCGGTCGTGGTCTCGGTCGACCACCGGCTCGCCCCCGAAGCCACCGGCACCGCCCTGGTCGAGGACTGCTACCGCGGGCTGCGGTGGACCGCCGACCACGCGGCCGAACTCGGCATCGACCCCGCCCGGATCGTGCTCGCCGGCATCAGCGCGGGCGGCGGCCTGGCGGCGGCCACCGCCCTGCTCGCCCGCGACCTCGCCACCCCGGCGATCGCCGCCCAGATCCTGATCTGCCCGATGCTCGACCACCGCAACACCACCACCTCCAGCCACCAGTACGCCGGCGGCCCCGGCGTATGGACCCGCGAGATGAACGAGTTCGGCTGGCGCGCCCTCCTCGGCGACCTGCCGGACGAGGAGGTCGGCCCGTACCTCTCACCGGCCCTCGCCGACGACCTCGCGGGCCTGCCGACCACCTACATCGACACCGGCTCCGCCGAGGTCTTCCGCGACGAGGACACCGACTACGCCGCCCGCATCTGGGCCGCCGGCGGCCAGGCCGAGCTCCACGTCTGGGCGGGCGGCTTCCACGGCTTCGACGCGCTCCACCCGCAGGCCCCGATCTCCGCGACCGCCCGCCGCACCCGCACCGAGTGGCTCGCCAGGACCCTGGCGTCGACCCGCGCCACGTCGCCCCGCTGAACCCCCGGCAGGCCGCCGGGCACCCGTCGGGCGCCGGTCCAGGGGCGCGGCGGCCGGGTGCACCGGCCGATCCGGGCAGGACCTACGATGGCACCTTCCGTCCGCCCGGAGCACGCCGCTCACGCCCCGGGTGCCGCCCCGACCGGAGGACCTGGACCGTGCGCGTGCTGCTGGTGGAGGACGAACCCGACCTGAGGGCGGTCACCGCGGCCGGCCTGCGCGACGCCGGCTTCTTCGTCGACCAGGCCGCCGACTGGCCCGCCGCCGACGAACTGCTCGCCCGCACCGACTACGCCTGCGTCGTGCTCGACCGGATGCTCCCGCACGGCGACAGCCTGCGCGAACTCCAGGCGCTGCGCCGGCGCGGCTGGTCCGCCCCGGTGCTCTGCCTGACCGCCCTGCACACCCTGGACGACCGGCTGACCGGCTTCGAGCACGGCGCCGACGACTACCTGGTCAAACCGTTCGCCCTGCCCGAGCTGGTGATGCGGGTCCGCAGCCTGGCCCGCCGGGCCCGCCGCCGCACCCCGGTCTTCCTGCGCTGCGCCGACCTGGAGGTCGACCTCGCCCGCCGGGAGGTCCGCCGGGCCGGCGTGCTGCTCTCCCTCACCCCGAAGGAACTCGCCGTCCTGCAGCACCTGCTGGTCCACGCCGACCAGGTGGTCGGCAAGGGCGAGCTGTTCCACCACTGCTGGGACGAACTCGCCGAACCCAGCTCCAACGTGGTCGAGGCGGTGATCGCCGGGCTGCGCCGCAAACTCGGCGCACCGCCGCTCGTCCACACCGTCCGGGGCCAGGGCTTCCGGCTCGCCGAGGCGCTGGAACGGCCCCGGTGAAGCGGCCCGCCTCCCCGGCCCGGCGCAGTCTCGGCCGGCTGCGGTGGCGGCTCACCGCCGCCTACACCGCGATCATCGTGATCGGCCTGGCCGGCCTCTCCTTCCTGCTGGTCCGCACCGACGCCCGCTCCGGCCGGGCCGCCGAGTACGACGAGATGCGCCGGCGGGCCGCCGTCACCGCCTCCCTGATCTACTACCAGGACGGGCAGCTCCAGCTCGACGGCCTCCAGGACGACGAGGCCACCACCGGCAACCCCCAGGTCACCGTCCTGCTGCGGCAGTTCGGCACCCCGCAGCGGTACCGGCCGGTGTTCGGCAGCCGCGCCGGCCGCTTCACCCTCACCCCGGCCCGGCTCGGCACGGCGGCCGACGCCGCGCTGGCCGAGGACGACACCACCACCGCCGAAGGCGCCGACGACACCGGCCGCCCGGTCCTCCTGCTGGCCACCCCCTTCTACGAGGACGGCACCGAACGGCAGGCCGGCGCGGTCGTGGTCACCGGCGACCCGGACCGGGGCTCCGCCGAACGGCACCGCCTCACCGTCACCCTGGCCGCAGGCTGCGCGGTGTTCACCGCAGTCGGCGCCGCCGCCGGCCACGCGCTCAGCGGGCGCAGCGTCCGGGCCGCCTGGCAGGCGCTCGACCAGCAGGAACGGCTGCTGGCGGACGCCGCCCACGAGCTGCGCACCCCCGTCGCCGTACTGCGCGGCGCCGTCGACCTGGTGGCGACCGCGCCCGCTGCGCTGCCCGAACACCTGCCCCGGCTGCGCCGCGCCTCGGACCGCACCGCCGAGGTGATCGAGAACCTGCTGGTGCGCGGCCGCCTGCAGGCGGGCGTGGACGAGCCGAGGCGGGAGCCGGTACGGCTGGACCAGCTGGTGGAGGCCGTCTGCGAGGACCTGCCGCCCGGGTCGCACCGGCTCACCGCGCACCTCGAACCGGTGGTCGCCGAGGTGGACCCGGCGCTGGTCCGGCTCGCGGTGCGCAACCTGCTCGACAACGCGGTCCGCCACGGCACCGCCCCGGGCGCCGGCGCGCTGGTCGAGGTGCGGGTGGCCGGCCCGGCGGTGACCGTCCTCGACCGCGGGCCGGGACTCGAACCCGCCCAGCTGGCAGCCGTGTTCACCCGCTTCCACTCGCCCGGCGGCGGCACCGGCATCGGGCTGTCGCTGGTGCGGTGGGTGGCGCACGCGCACGGCGGCACGGTGGTCGCCGAGGCGCGCGAGGGCGGCGGCGCGGCGTTCACTCTCCGGCTCGCCCCGGCCCCGCGCCCCCGGTGGGGCCGCCGTCGCCGGGCGGCCCGCCCGCGGCCGGGCGTCCTCACGGATTCCTCATGACCGGCCCAGCAGGATGACCGGCGGGCCGGTGACCGCCGGTCCGCCGTCCGCCCCAGGAGTGCACGTGCGCCGACACGCTTCCCCGATCCTCCGCCGCAAGGCCGTACTGGCCGCCCTCGCCGTGGGCGTGGTCGGCGCCTGCGGCGCCGGCTTCGCGCTGGCCGACGCCTCGGCCGGCCAGCGTCCGGGCCGGCCCGGACCCACGCCCCCGCACGCCGGCGCCACCCACCCGGGGCACCGCCCGTCCCCGGCGGCCAGTGCCGCGCCGGCCTCGGCGCCCGCCTCCGCATCCGTCCCCGTCCCGTCCGTACCGACCGCCACCGGCGGCCCGGCTCCGCAGGGGGCCCGGAAGGTGGTCCTGCCGACCCCGGACACCGGCTTCGACTACCAGATCGGTGGCCCCTACCAGCCGCCCGCCGGGGTCGGCGCCGTCTCCCGCGACCACACCGCGCCGCCCGCCCCGGGGCTGTACAACGTCTGCTACCTGAACGCCTTCCAGGCCCAGCCCGACGCCACCGGCTGGTGGCAGGCCAACCACCCGGCGCTGCTGCTCCGGGACGGCGCCGGCCACCCGGTGATGGACGAGGACTGGGGCGAGGCCCTGCTGGACGTCTCCACCGAGGCCAAGCGCACCGAGCTGGCCGGGGTGGTCGGCGGCTGGATCGACGAGTGCGCGGCCAAGGGCTACCAGGCCGTGGAGCCCGACAACCTGGACTCCTACGAGCGCTCCGGCGGGCGCCTCGACAAGTCCCACAACGCGGCCTTCGCACAGCTGCTGGCGGCCCGCGCGCACGCGGACGGCCTGGCGATCGGGCAGAAGAACACCGCCGACCTGATCGACCGGCGCCAGAGCATCGGCTTCGACTTCGCGGTCTCCGAGGAGTGCGGCCACTACGACGAGTGCGGCGACTTCGCCTCCGCGTACGGCAACCGGGTGTTCGTGATCGAGTACAACGCCGCCGACTTCGCCAAGACCTGCAAGGCCTTCGGCAGCAAGCTGTCGGTGGTCCAGCGGGACCGCGACGTCCGCCCGGCCGGCCGGTCCGGCTACGTGTTCAAGTCCTGCTGATCCACGCCCGTACCTGGCCGGCCCGCCCCCTCGGGGTGCGGGCCGGCCCCGGGCCCCGTGCCGGTCGAGGCCGCGCGGACCCGGGGGCGGGGGCCGTAGGGTCGACGGAGTGGAATGCGCGGGGTGCGTCCCGACCCCGAGCCGAACCCCGAACGAGCCGGACCGTCCACCACGAAGGGTACGGACCCCATGACCACCACCGTTGCCGCCTACGCCGCCCCGGCGGCCAAGGCACCGCTGGAGCGCACGACCGTCGAGCGCCGCGCGGTCGGCCCGCACGACGTGCTGATCGACATCAAGTTCGTCGGCATCTGCCACTCCGACATCCACCAGGTCCGCGAGGGCTGGGGCGAGGCGATCTTCCCGATGGTGCCCGGGCACGAGATCGCGGGCATCGTCGCCGAGGTCGGCGCCGGGGTGACCGAGCACCGGGTCGGCGACCGGGTCGGCGTCGGCTGCATGGTCGACTCCTGCCGCGTGTGCGACAACTGCAAGGCCGGCCTGGAGCAGTACTGCGACCAGGTCCCGGTGTGGACCTACAACGCGGTCGGCAAGGACGGCCAGCCCACCTACGGCGGTTACTCCCAGCGCGTGGTGGTCGACGAGAACTACGTGGTCCGCATCCCCGAGGCCCTCGGACTGGACGTGGCCGCCCCGCTGCTGTGCGCGGGCATCACCACCTACTCGCCGCTGCGGCACTGGAACACCGGCCCGGGCCGCAAGGTCGCCGTGGTCGGCTTCGGCGGGCTCGGCCACGTCGCCGTGAAGCTCGCGCACGCGCTCGGCGCCGAGGTCACCGTGCTGTCGCAGTCCCTGCGCAAGCAGGAGGACGGCCTGCGGCTGGGCGCCGACCACTACCGTGCGACCGGCGACCCGGCGACCTTCGAGGAGCTCGCCGGCAGCTTCGACCTCATCCTGAACACCGTCTCCGCCCCGCTCGACTTCGCCGCCTACTTCAAGCTGCTGCGCACCGACGGCGCCATGGTCAACCTCGGCCTCCCCGAGGAGCCGGTGCAGATCGAACTCCGTTCGCTGAGCGGCGGCCGGCGCAGCCTGAGCAGCTCGGGCATCGGCGGCATCGCCGAGACCCAGGAGATGCTGGACTTCTGCGCCGAGCACGGGGTGGTCGCGGAGATCGAGCTGATCCGCGCCGACGAGATCAACGACGCCTACGAGCGGGTCCTCGCCAGCGACGTCCGCTACCGCTTCGTCATCGACACCGCCACCATCTGAGCCCACGCCGGCCCGAGGCCGCCCGGACGGGTGCGGTACGACGCCCCCGCCCGGACGGCCGGGTCACACCCGGCGGATGGTGGAGATCGCGATGGCGTCGACCTTCATCGTCCGCACCACGTCCCCGGCGCGCGGCGCGTGGACCACCAGCCCGTTGCCGATGTACATGCCGACGTGGCTCCGGTTGCTGTGGTAGATCACCAGGTCACCGGGCTGGGCCTGGTGCCAGTCGGTGCCGACGTCGGTGCCGACGGTGGCCTGCTCCTGGGAGGTGCGCGGCAGCGAGACACCGGCCTTGGCGTAGGCGTAGACCATCAGGCCCGAACAGTCGAAGGTGTCCGGCCCGGTCGCGGCCCACTTGTACGGGTCACCCTGCTGGTCGAGCGCGGCCCGCACGGCCGTCGCCGCGTAGCCGGCGGCCGGCGGCAGGGTGGACGGGTCGACCCGGTTCGAGCTGCGGGAGGCGGTGCTGCCGTCGCCGTCGGTGCCGCGCAGGATGGCCGTGCGGTCGGCCGCGCTGAGCGTGCCGAGCAGCTGCTGCGCCTCCTGGAGCTTGTGCTGCACCTCGTCCTTGGCGCCGTTCAGGGCCTGCGTGGAGCGGTCCAGCTCGGCGAGCACCGCGGCCGCCTCCTGCTTCTGCTGGTCGAGCCGGCGCTGCTGCTCCTTCAGCGACCTCAGCGTGTCCGCCTGGGTGTTGACGGCCTGGTCGAAGCCGGCGGCCCGGGCCAGGTAGTCGTCCGGGTCGGCGGAGAACATCAGCTCCATGGACGGGTCGACACCGCCCTGGCGGTACTCCTCGGCGGCGACCGCGGCGAGACCGGCGGTCAACTCGGTCAGCTGAGCCTGGCCGCGCGCCACCTGGTCCTGCAACTGGTCGGTCTGCTTGTGCAGTTGCTCCGACCGCTCCTTCGCACCGTTGTAGCGCTCGCTCGCCGCCTCCTGCTCCTCCAGCAGCTTGTCGACCTGGGCCCGCACCTCGTCCTTGGTCGGCCGGGCGGGCGCGGCGTGGGCGCTCACCTGGGCCGAGAGGGCGACCGCGGTCGCTGCGGCACCGGTCAGGACGGATATCCGCGCGCGGCTCGGCTGCTTCGGACGGCGGTGGGTGGCCAAGGGACCAGCTCCTTCTTCCAGTTGGACGCACTCGGACGAGAGCTAATCCCGAAAACCGGTTCGATGCCAGACCGTAATCAAGATCCTGCCGCGCGTCCACCCCGACCGGACCGCGAACCCGGCTGCCCTGCCTACGGTCTGGCTGGACGTCAGGGGGTGTCCGGCCGATGCCGCCCGGCGCGTGGAGCTCCCGCGGCTCCGCGGCCGGGCGGAGGTCCTCGCGCCGGTAGAGGCCGGCCGTCCCCGCGGACAGCACGCCCCGGCGCGACCGGCCGCGAGCGCTCCTCGACGGTGGCCGGCCTGGCCTGGCGGGCGGGATCGCCGGATGTCCCCTATGTTGAGGATCAAATCGTACGAATCATCCCAAACCAAGTGTGGAGTCTTCCTCATGAACAAGGGACAACTCGTCGAGGCCGTGGCCGGGCAGCTGGGGAGCCGCGCCGCCGCCGAGGAGGCCGTGGACGCGGTGCTCGACGTGATGGTCCGAGCCGTCGTGGCCGGGGATCGCGTGCAGGTCACCGGTTTCGGCACGCTGGAGCCGGTGGAGCGGGCCGGTCGCTACGCCCGCAACCCGCAGACCGGTGAGCGGGTCCGGGTCAAGAAGACCACGGTCCCGCGCTTCCGTCCCGGCCAGGGCTTCAAGGACCTGGTGTCCGGCGCGCGGAAGCTGCCCAAGAGCGGGCCGTCGGTCGCCAAGGCGCCCAAGGGTTCGCTCACCATGTCCAAGACCATGGGTTCCCCGGCCGCCGGGCGCCCGGCGGCGAAGCGGGCCGCCGGTGCTCCCGCCGCGGCCAAGAAGACCGCCACGCGCAAGACGGCGACCGCGGCCCGGAAGACCACGGCCACCGCGAAGAAGACGGCCCCGGCGGCGAAGAAGGCCGCCCCGCGGGGCGGCCGGAAGACCGCCACGGCCAAGCGGGCCGGGGCCGGTCGCCGCAGTACCAACTGATCCGGCCGTCCGGGCCCGGGGCGCGTCACGCTCCGGGCCCGGACGCGTGCCCGCCGCCTGCCGAACCGCCGTGGTGCCGAGCGGAGTCGGGTGTCAGCCGGCGGCGCCGTCCACGATCCTGGCCAGGTCCTGCGCGGACCCGGGCGTCAGGCGGTAGAAACCCTGGAGGCTGATCGACCGCTCCAGCCGGCCGTCCACCACGAACTTCAGCCCGCGGGTGCGTCCGCGCTGGTTGCGCCAGGTGAGCTCGGCCAGCAGCTCACCGGGGATCGGCTGGTCGAACCGGACGGGCGTGGACTCGACGTGCACCGGCGAGGCGCCGCAGCCGCCGAGCATCGACCAGTCGTGGTGTCCGGGGAACGGAGACTCGCTCCAGCGGGTCGCGGCGGGGCCGCAGCAGGCGCCGCGCTCCCGGTCGACCACTCGCATCCGGCTCACCACGTGCACCACGCAGCGGTTGACGTGCAGCGCGTACACCTCGTCCCCGGCCCGGGCGGTGGACCAGGCGGGCAGCGAGGTGTGCACGCCGCTGAACGCGACCGGCGGGCACTCGCCGGTCCGGCCCGCTCGGCGCAGGTCACGGCACACGTGTTGGGACCACAGGACTGTGAAGGCATCTGGCATACCGGTGAGCCTAGGAACGGCCACCGACACCCCACCGCGGCGGGGTCGCCGGCGGACGGACTGTCAGTGCCCCTCCGTAGTCTTGGGTCAACGTCGAGGGGGGCGCCGCACAGGCGTCGGACCCGGGGCGACGGGACACCAGCCAACCATCAGGGGGACAGCCATGCCTGCCATCAGCCACAAGGTCAACCACGTGTCGCTCGTGGTCGACAAGTCGGGTTCGATGCGCCAGCACGAGGCGCAACTCGTCCGCGTGGTGGACGAGTTCGTGAAGGGGCTCCAGGAGGAGTCGGACCGGCTCGGTCACGAGACCCGGATCAGCCTGTACGCCTTCGACCACGAGGTGCACAACCTGGTCTGGGACATGGACGTCAAGCACCTGCCGTCGCTGAAGGGCCTCTACAAGGTCGACAACGGGGCGACGGCGCTGATCGAGGCGGCCGTGAAGTCGGTCGACGACCTGAAGAACATCTGGGAGGGGTACGGCGAGCACGCCTTCCTCCAGGTCGTGGTCACCGACGGCGCGGAGAACGCCTCCGGCTGCTCGGAGACCGGCCAGATGCACGTCCGGATGGGCGGCGGCCGGGGCACCGCCGTGCTGCGCTCGTGGATGGACCGGATCAAGAGCGCGATGGACCACCTCCCCGGGCACTGGACGTCGGCGATCCTGGTCCCGAACTCGCTGGCCAAGCGAACCGCCCAGGAGTACGGCTTCCCGGCCGGCAACATCGCGATCTGGGACGCGGACTCCAGCCAGGGCGTCGAGGAGGCCATCGGCACCGTCAAGTCGGCCGCCACGAGCTTCCTGCGCGGCCGGGAGCAGGGCGTGCGCGGCACCAGGAACCTGTTCACCATGGGCCAGGACCTGAGCGCCGACGACGTGCGGGCCAACCTGGACGCGCTCGGCACCGGCAGCTACCTCCTGGTCCCGGTCGACCAGCCGCTGGCCATCCGGGAGTTCGTCACCGGCGCGGGGCACGCGTACCGGACCGGTTGCGCGTTCTACGAGCTGTCCAAGCGGGAGAAGATCCAGGGCAACAAGCAGCTCGCCGTGGCGGAGAAGGACCCGGCCACCGGCCGGATGACGGGCAAGGTGTTCACCGGCCCGGCCGCCCGCCAACTCCTCGGCCTGCCCGCCGCGGAGGCCACGGTGAAGCCGGGCGACAATCCGGCGTACACCGTGTTCGTGCAGTCGACCTCCGTCAACCGGAAGCTGGTGCCCGGCACCAAGCTGCTCGTCCTGCTGTAGGCGGGAGCAGCCGGGCGCCGGGTGGGCACGGTGGTTCAGCGGGCGCTGCCGAGGTCACGGTCGGCGGCGGTGCCTTCGAGCATGAGGGTGGTCTCCTCGATGCGGCGGAAGCGGCCGTCGGGGGCGAACTCGCCGAACAGGTAGACCTCCATGCGGACGGTTGCGCCGTCGGTCTTGGTGACGGTCATGGTGTGGCGATCGGCGTAGAGGCTGCCGGCGGTGAGCTCCTCGTGGACCTCGACGCTGCCGCCGGTGACGACGGTGCGCAGGTGCGCGATGTGCGCGAGGAACTCGGTGCGGTCGGCCCACTCGCCGTCGGTGCGCTGGCGGTAGTCGGGGGCGAAGTGCCGCTCGGCGGCCTCCTCCAGGGCCAGGCCCGGGGTGAGGAGCAGGTCGGTGAGGGCGGTGCGGACGTCGGTGCGGTTCATGGGGATGCCTCCGGTCGGATCGCTATGTTGCGTGCGTCGAGCACGGATATGACTGTAGCAGCAAAAGCGTGCGGCGCGCACGTATCGGGTATCGGAGTCCGACCGGGCAGCGTGCTTCCCGCTCCCGGCGGCGCACCTCTCGTAGGGTGGCCGGGTCCGGACCGGAGCCAGCCGGGAGTGTCGAGCGTGGTGGATGCAGGACGTTCCGGCGCAGCCGGCGGGCGGGCCGGCCGGGCGCCGCTGCTGGCGGTCTGCACCGGCTACTTCATGGTCATCCTGGACGTGACGATCATCAATGTGGCCGTGCCGGAGGTCGGCCGCGACCTCGGCGCCTCGCTCACCGGCATCCAGTGGATCACCGACGGCTACACCCTGGTCTTCGCGGGGCTGCTGCTGACCGGCGGCGCGCTCGGCGACCGGTTCGGGCACCGCCGGGTGTTCTGCGCCGGCGTGGCGGTCTTCACCGCGGCCTCGGCCGGCTGCGCACTCGCCCCCGGCACCGTCGTCCTGGTCGGCGCCCGGCTGGTGGAGGGCCTCGGCGCGGCGCTGATCGTGCCCGGGTCGCTGGCGCTGCTCCAGCAGGCCTACCCCGACCCGGATGCCCGGTCCCGGGCCTTCGGCCTCTGGGGCGCCATGGCGGGAGTGGCGGCCTCGGCCGGGCCGCTGCTGGGCGGACTGCTGGTCTCCACCCTCGGCTGGCGGTGGGTCTTCCTGATCAACCTGCCGGTCGGCGCCGCCTGCCTGGCGCTGACGCTGCGCCACGTCGCGCCCTCGCCCCGCAGCACCGCCCGCCCGCTGGACCTGCCCGCGCAGGCCGCCGTCGTGGCCGCCGTCGGGTTGGTGACCGCGACCCTCAACGAGGCCGGCCGGCGCGGCTGGACCGACCCCCTGGTGCTCACCGCGGCGGGCCTCGCGGCGGTCGCGGCCGCCGCCTTCGTGCTGCGCGAGCGCACCGCCCGCGCCCCCGCCGTCCCGCTCGGGCTGCTGGCCTCGCGCCCGACCGGCGGCGGCGCCACGATCGGCCTGCTGTTCAACTTCGGCTTCTACGGCATGGTGTTCACCGCCAGCCTGTACTTCCAGCACCAGCGCGGGTACAGCGCCCTGGGCACCGGACTGGCGCTGTTCCCGGCCGTGGCGATGACCATGTTCGCCTCGGCCCTGGCCGGACGGCTGGCCCGTCGCACCGGACACCGCCCGCTGGTGGTCACCGGCATGCTGGTGGCGTCCGCCGGGCTCGCGGGCTGGGCCGCGGCCGGGCCCGACCCCGCCTACCCGGTGCTGGTGGTCCCGATGATGGCGGCCGGGTTCGGCACCTCCTTCGCCCTCACCGGCACCACCAGCACCGTGATGACGGCGGCCCCGGCCGGGTACGCGGGCACCTCCTCCGCCGTCCTCAACACCGCCCGCCAGCTCGGCAGCGCGACCGGCGTGGCCCTCGGCGGCACCCTGCTCGCCACCGCGGCCGACTACGGCGCGGGACTGCGCACCAGCATGGCCGTCGGCGCGGCCGCCTACCTCACCGCCGCCGGCCTCGCCCGGCTGTGCGTCCCGGCCGGCCGGGGGTAGCCGTCCCGCCGTCAAGGGCAGGACGAGGCACCGGCCGTCCCGGCAGCCGGGGCACCGGCCGTCCCCGGCGGCTGTCGGTGACACGCCCTACCCTCTCCACCATGACCACGGAGTTCGAGCTCGACCTCGGCGACGGACACACCCTCCACCTGTACGACACCGGACCCGGCGCGGGCGGCCGGCTGCCCGTGCTGTGGCACCACGGCACGCCGAACGTCGGCGCCCCGCCCGAGCCGCTGTTCGCCGCCGCCGACCGGCTCGGCCTGCGCTGGGTCTCCTACGACCGGCCCGGCTACGGCGGGTCCACACCCGACCCCGACCGCGACATCGCGTCAGGGGCGCGCTGCGCCGCGGCCGTCGCCGACGCGCTCGGCCTCGACCGGTTCGCCGTGGTCGGCCACTCCGGCGGCGCCCCGCACGCGCTGGCCTGCGCCGCGCTGCTGCCCGAGCGGGTGGTCGGCACGGTCGCGGTCGCCTCGCTGGCGCCGTACGACGCGCAGGGGCTGGACTGGTACGACGGGATGACCGCGTCCGGGGGCGCCTCGCTGCGGGCGGCGGCCGCGGGGCGGGCGGCCAAGGAGCGGCACGAGGCGTCGGGGGAGGAGTACGACCCGGAGTTCACCCCGGCCGATCTGGCGGCGCTGGCCGGCCCGTGGTCCTGGTTCGGCAAGGTCGTCGGGCCGGCGCTTGCGGCCGGTCCGGGCGGTCTGATCGACGACGACCTGGCCTACGTCCGCCCGTGGGGCTTCGACCCGGCCGGGGTGAGCGCCCCGATCCTGCTGCACGGCGGCCGGGACCGGGTGGTGCCCGCCTCGCACAGCGCCTGGCTGGCCCGCCGCTGCCCGGGCGCCGAGCTGCGGCTGTCACCCGAACAGGGGCACATCTCGATCCTCGAGGAGGCCGCCGACGCGCTCGCCGAGCTGCGCGAGCGGGCGGGCTGACGCCCCCGGCGCGGGGCGGCGGCCGGGGCTGCGGTTGCCGATGCCCGCGCCCGCGTCCACCGTGAGGAGGTGAAGTCCCGCCGAGGCCGGCGGCCCGCCCGAGGCCCGGGGTGATCCCGAGGCGAGGGTGTTCCCGCGGCCCGAGCGCAAGGGAGCAGCACATGACGGACGCCCCGACCGGCACCGACCGGCACCGGTCCGACCAGCCGGCGGGGTACCCGCCGCAGCCGGTGACCGGCCACCGCGAGCACACCGCCGACCTGCGGCGGATCGGGATCGACCGGGACCACTGGTACCCGGTCGCGCTGTCCCGGAACGTGCGCCGCGAGCGCACCTTCGCCGCCGTCTTCGCCGGCGAGCGGATCGCGCTGTACCGCGGCCGCAGCGGCACGGTCCACGCCCTGGAGGACCGCTGCGCGCACCGTCAGGTGCCGCTGAGCATGGGCGTGGTGGAGGGCGACGTGCTGCGCTGCTGCTACCACGCCTGGGCGTACCGCGGGGACGGCCGGATCTCGCAGATCCCGTACCTGCCCAAGGGGTGCGAGCGGCCGCCGCGCGGGGTGCGGCCGTACCCGGTCCGCGAGGCGTACGGCCTGGTGTTCGTCTTCCCCGGTGAACCGGAGAAGGCCGAGGCGGCGCCGTTCCCGGTGCTGCCCGAGTTCGCCGCCCCCAGCCACCGGACCATGACGTTCTCGCGGACCGTGCGGTGCCACTACTCGTTCATGCACGAGAACCTGCTCGACATGAACCACCAGTTCCTGCACCGGGGCGTGCTGGGGCGGATCCGCCCCGAACTGCTGGGCTACGAGAGCGGTCCGCGGTTCGTCGAGGCGCGCTACCTGTTCGTCCCCGCCGGCGGGCGCAAGGACCGCGGTGCGGGCCTGCTCTCGGCGGAGGGGTTCGGCGGCAAGGAGCGCCCCGACGTGGTGACCATCCGCACCGAGTACCCGTACCAGACCCTGCGGGACGTGCCCGAGGGCGCGGAGCTCCCGGCGTTCTCGCTCTGGGCGGCGTACGTGCCCAAGGACGCGCAGCAGCGCACCTGCCACGCCTTCGGCCTGCTGATGATCGCGAAGCCGCCGGTGCCCGGGGTGCTGAACCTGGCCTGGCCGCTCATCCGGCGCTTCACGGAGCGGGTGTTCGCCCAGGACCGGATGGCGGTCGAGGCCGAGCAGCGGGCCTGGGACGAGCAGGGCGAGGACCGCAACCACGAGGTGTTCCCGCTGATCCTGGACGTGCGGGAGGTCCTGCGCAGCAACGGCGTCCCGATGGACCCGGTCGCCCCGCAGACCCGTCCCCGCCCCGGTCCTCGCCCCGGCCCCTGACTCAGGAGGAGACGGCGAGGACCGTACGGCCCCGGGCGCGGCCGCGCTCGACCTCGGTGAGGGCGTCCACGGCCCGCTCCAGCGGGAGCACCGTGCGGACCACGGGCCGCAGCTCGCCGGAGGCCACCAGATCGGCGATCCTGGCCAGCTGGGCGCCGTCCGGGCGCATGAAGAAGGCCTTGGCCTCGACGCCCCAACGGGCCTGCTTGGCCTCCGCGTCGGGGACGAAGACGATCGACACCAGCGTGCCGCCCGGCTTGAGCAGCGGGAAGGACCGGTCCTGGGTGTCCCCGCCGACGGTGTCGAGGACCACGTCGACCGGCGCCACCAGCTCGTCGAACTTCTCGTTGCGGTAGTCGACCACCTGGTCGGCGCCGAGCGAGCGGACCAGGTCGACGCTGTCCGTGCTGACGGTGGTGACGACCTCGGCGCCGAGGTGCTTGGCGATCTGGATGGCCGCGGCCCCCACGCCGCCCGCCCCGCCGTGGATCAGCACCCGCTGGCCGGCCTTCAGCCGGCTCTGCTCGGTCAGCGCCTGCCAGGCGGTGAGCGCGACCAGCGGCAGCGAGGCGGCCTCCTCGAAGGACATCGCGGCGGGCTTGGCGGCGACCAGGGACGCGTCGACGGCCACGAACTCGGCGAAGGCCGCACCCACCCGGGGGTCGACCCGGGCGAAGACCTCGTCGCCGACGGCGAAGGCGGTGACCTCGGCGCCGACCGCGGCCACGACCCCGGCGACCTCGTTGCCGAGCACGCGGGTGCGGTCGAGGCCCTCGGGCTGCATGAAGCCCTTGACGATCAGGTGGTCGATCGGGTTGACGCCGGCGGCCCGGGCCTCGATCAGGACGTCGCGCGGGCCCACCGCGGGGGCGGGGACGTCCGCGAGCGTCACGACGTCGGCGACGGGGCCGTAGGTGGTGATGGTCACTGCCTTCATGGTGCATTCCTTGCGGGTGGTGATCGGTGACGATCGGTGGTCATCGGTGGAGGGAAGGGTGGTGCGACGGGCCCGGTGGGCCGGTCCCGTCAGGCGTCGGCGGGCTCCGCCGCGGTGCCTGCAGCGATCTTCGTCATGACCTCCAGCAGCAGTTCGGGGCTCTGCGCCCCCTGCACCGCGTAGTGGCCGTCGAAGACGAAGGTGGGCACCGAGCCGATGCCGAGTTCGGCGGCCTCGGCGAGTTCGGCGCGCACCTCGGCGACACCGTCCTGGGAGTCCAGGAAGGCGGTGACCTCGGCCCGGTCCAGGCCCGCCGCCACGGCGATCCCGGTGAGGGCCGCGTGGTCGCCGAGGTGGCCGCCGTCGGTGAAGTAGTGCGCGAGCAGGCCCTCCTTCACCGCGCTCTGCCGGTCCTGCCCGTGGCGGGCGGCGAAGTGGATCAGGCGGTGCGCGGTGAAGGTGTTGGTGGCCACCGCGTCGTCCATCCGGAAGGTGATCCCCTCGGCGGCGGCCGCCTCGGTCAGCGGGGCGAAGATGCTCTGCGCCGGGCGTCCGAACTTCCGCTCGTAGACCTCGGCGGACGGCTCGCCGGCGGTGGAGGCCGCCGGGTTGAGCTGGAACGGGCGGTAGACCACCTCGACGTCGGCCGCGCCGGGGAAGGCCGCCAGAGCCTTCTCGAAACGGCGCTTGCCGATGTAGCACCACGGGCACACGACATCCGAGTAGATCTCTACCTTCACGACTGCTCCTGACGGATCCGGCGGGCGAGTATTGGACCTTGCGTTCCAGAACTTAGCAATTCTGGACCGATGGGTCAAATACTTGCCGGTTCCGCCCGCCGCGTTGGTAGCGTGGGTGCCATGGGACGACCGCGCACGTTCGACGAAGAGGCGATCCTGGACCGGGCGATGCTCCTGTTCTGGCGCAAGGGCTACGAGGCCACCACCATGAACGACCTGGTGGAGGAGCTCGGCCTGGGCAAGGGCTCGATCTACGCGGCGTTCGGCGACAAGCACCGGCTGTTCCTGCTCGCACTCGGCCGCTACCTCGGCCGCCAGGACGAGCTGCTGGCCTCGTCCTTCGACGACCGCAGCCCCGCCCTCCCGCAGCTGCGCCGGCTGTTCGAACGGCTGCTCCAGGCGGACTCGGTCTGCAGCGGCTCGGGATGCTTCAGCGTCAACAGCATCGCGGAGCTGCTGCCCAACGACCGGGAGGTCGCCGAGCTGGCGCAGCGCAGCCTGCGCAAGGCCGAGCAGACCTTCGCCGCCCAGCTCGACCGGGCCCGGTCCAGCGGCGAACTCTCGCCCGCGGTCGGCTCCGCCGAGGCGGCCCACCTGCTGGTCACCCTGGTCCAGGGCCTGCAGATCATGCGCAAGGCCGACCCGGACCCGGCCCGCACCGAGGCCTGCCTGGACTCCGCCTTCGCCCTGCTCACCCCCGGGCCCGGGCCGGGCCGGGCCGTGACGCCCGAGCCGGCCGCCGCCGGGAGCCTCGCCCGGTCCTGAGCGCCGCCCCCGGGAGTGCCCGGCCGCCGGGGACGGCCGGGGGCGGGCGTGCGGACGTTACCGGCGCTCTCCGGCGCCGCCGAGGCCGTCGGCCCAGCCCGCGAGGAGGGCGAAGTCGGCCGGTCGCAGGCCGATCCGGTGGTCGATCGCCAGCGTCAGCGCGGGGGCCGGGTGGTGGGCGGTGATCCAGTCCGTGTCCCGTGCGGTCAGCTCGTCGTCGACCCAGGCGAACGGCCGGCCCGCCGCCCAGGCCACCAGGTGGCGGGTCTTCCAGTGCAGGTCGTCCGGGTCGCCGTGGTGCATCGACGGCCAGTCCACCCAAGGGAGTTGCGGCAGGCCGAGGAGCGGGGCGAGGTGCTCGTTCGCCTCGTCCTTCCAGGTGGTCGCCCAGACCAGCTCGAACGGCAGGGCGAGCAGCGCGGGCCCGTGGTCCGGGTGCAGCCACAGCCGCAGCGGCTTGGCACGGTGGGGCGGACGGTCGTGCTGCCGGGCGATCCAGGAGGCGGGCCGGACCCGGTGGGTGAGGTAGCCCGCGGGGCGGCGGTGCGGTTTGGCGACGTACGGGTTGAGCGGTCCGTCGACGTCGAGCATCAGCAGCGGCCGGGCTTGCGTCCCCGGTCGTGGTGCGGGTGGCATCCGGGACCTACCCCCTTCGTGGTGTGTCCGGATTCTCCGACACGCACAGCGGGTGGCGCCAACGTATTGCCGCCGGGTGACGCGGGGCGGCCCGCCGGGTCCGCATCGGGCCGGAGGCTCTGGGAGGCCCGCGAGAACGGCAGGCCGGACCCACCGCCCACGGCCGGGCCGCGCCCCGCCACACCGTCCCGGTGGTCGGTCGCTCCCGGCGGCGCCCGAGGGGTGGCGTCGCGGTCGACGGCAAGCTACCAGCCCGGTGATCATCCCTCAATCTCCCCGACCCGAACGCACGGTGTGCCCCGGCGGTCGGGCCGGGCCAGGCGCGGACGGCACCTGCGCAGGTGGGCGGGGACCTCCGTTGACGCTCCGCGAGGGGACGGATAAGGTCACGCCCCATCGACCCCGACGGGTGATGTTCTTCGCACCGCCGGGGCCCAGCGCCACCCGGTCCGGTGCCGGCCCGTCCCCTCGATCCGGCACTCGCTGCTCGCCCCACCCGCGGACAACTGCTCAGCCCGTCGCCCCTGTTCACCACGGGTCGCCGGTTCCTCCGTGCGTCGTCGGCCGAGGTCAGGTGCGGTCCGACGGGCGCATACACCCTCCGCAAGGAATGTGCCGTTGACCAGATCCTCATCGCCCACGCCGGATCCCGCATCCTCGGATGCGATACCGCCGCAGGCCGGACACCCCGCTGCCGCCACCCCGGGGGCGAGCGCCGTCCAAGGCCCGCCGCGTCCGGCCCGGCGCGGCCCGCGCAGAGCTCCGTACCTGGGCATGGCGTGCGCCCTGCTGCTGTCGGGATGTTCACTCGTCGGTGCGGACGGGGAACCCACGACCACGCTCACCATCGGGCTGGACGCCCCGCTCACCGGCAACCTCGCCGAACTGGGGCTGGGCATCAAGTTCTCGGCCGAACTGGCCATCGCCAAGGCCAACGCCAAGCACATCGTGCCGGGTGTGCGGTTCGTCCTGGACGCCAAGGACGACCAGGGGAACGAACAGCTGGCCCGCACCAACGGCGAGGCGTTCGTGGCCGACCCCGGGGTGGTGGGTGTGGTCGGCCCGCTCACCTCCTCCGGCGCCCTGACCATGGCCCCGGTCCTGGCCCAGGCGGACCTCGCCGAGATCTCACCCTCCAACACGGCGCCCGCGCTCACCTGGGGCGCGGACTACCACACCAAGGGGAAGGTGCGGCCGTACCCGACCTACTTCCGCACCGTCACCACCGACGCCGTGCAGGGGCCGCTGCTCGCCCGGTACGCGCGCAGCCAGCTGAAGGCCGAGCGGGCCGTCGTGGTGAGCGACACCAAGGCCTACGGCAGCAACCTGGCCGCGGAGTTCGCGTCCGCCTTCGAGGAGGACGGCGGCACGGTGCAGCTGCGCACGACCATCGCGCCGGGCACCACGGACTTCTCCAAGCTGGTGCGGCAGATCGCCGCCGCGCACCCCGACATCGTCTACTACGGCGGGGAGCACCCCGAGGGCGGCCCGCTGTCGGCCCAGCTGAAGGCCGCGGGCGTGAAGGCGCCGGTGGCGGGCGGCGACGGGCTGCACACCGACGGGTACCTCAAGGCCGCCGGGCCGTCCGCCGAAGGCGACCTGGCCACCAACCCCGGCATCTCGATCGAGGGCCTCGCCTCCGCGTTCACCTTCCTGGACGAGTACCAGCAGGCCGCGCACGCCCAGGCGCCCGGCCCGTTCGGCCCCTACGCCTACGACTCCACCTGGGCGCTGATCGAGGCGGTCGGCCGGGCCCGGCAGGGCAAGGGGAGGACGGGTTCCGGCGCCGAGCTCCGCAAGGCCGTCACCGGCGCCGTGCCGGACGTCAGCTTCTTCGGCGTGACGGGCGACGTGGCCTTCGACGAGTTCGGTGACTCCCGCGACCAGGTGGCATCGATCTACCAGGTCCGGAAGGGGAGTTGGACGGCCATCGTGCCGATCGGCCGGCTCCGCGACTTCTGAATGACGGTGCATCAAGTACGTATTACTCAAAGGTAATTGGCACCGGCGGACCCGTTCCCCCGCTGCTGCGGCGGCTGCTACGCTCCGACCCGGCCAACGGGCCGGATCCTTCTCCTTCGTACCCTCGATTGGAGGTGAGGGAAAGATGTTGAGCTTCTCCAGCCAGGTCGGCAGCACCGCGACCGGTGGCGCGTTCGTCCAGGTGGCTCCGGGAGCCAGCACCACCTGTGGCGGCGGGAACTGCTGCTGCAGCTCGTGCTGCAGCTGGTAGTGCCGAGGTCGGGCGGGGTCGCCCGACCCCGCCCGATCGCGCCCCGCCCGATCGCCGCCCCGGGCACCGCCGCCGCGCCCGCCGCCCCTCCCGCACGCACCACCCCGCCCCACCCCGTCGTGCCGCGTCGCCTCGTCACGCCCGTCGCGCCACCCTCCCGTCGAGCGAAAGGCCGAGATGTCACTGAAGGACTCGCAGGAAGCCGTCTCCGACCACCTGAACCGCAACAGCCACCTGGCGACGGTGGCGGCCTTCGGCCAGCAGCACACCTCCGTGTCGATGTACAGCGCGACCACGGTGGTGCGGGCGCCGGAGTCGGTGGTGCGCGGCCGGTGGAACCCGGCCGTGAACGGCTTCGTCGGTGAGGAACTGCTGCTCAACCACCGCCGCAGCGGGCGGGACCTGGGGATGCAGCTGGGTGTGTCGCGGTTCTACGGCCACGACGCCGTCCTGTCCAGCGCCCACAACGACCTCCAGGAGCGCGAGGACGGCGCGATCGCGCTGCCGGCGCACCGGCGCCTGCGCAGCGGCCTCACCGACACGGTCGGCACCCGCCGCAGCGGCCGGGCCTTCTCGGGCAAGCCGGCCTCGCTCACCGAACTGGCCACCGTGCTGTGGCACGCCCAGGGCGTCTCCGGCAGCCTGCCCGTCCCCACCGCCCAGGACGCCGGCGCGGCGGTGGCACTGCGCAACGCGCCCTCGGGCGGCGGCCTCTACCCGGTGCGCCTCGCTGTCCTCGCCCAGCACGTGAAGGGGCTCGCGCCCGGCGCGTACGAGTACCAGCCGAACAGTCACACCCTGTTCCCGTACCGGCCCGGCCCGCAGCCGCTCGACCTGAGCCGGCAGCTGTGGACCGCCGACGTCGAGCTCGACAAGGTCGCCTTCGCCCTGGTCTACGTCTACGACCTGTACGCCAACTCGCAGAAGTACGGGGACAGCGGCCTGGTGTTCGCCCTGATCGAGGTCGGCGGGATCTCCCAGAACGTGCACCTGGCCCGGACCTCGCTCGGCATGGTCGGCTGCGACCAGGGCGGCTACGACAAGCAGACGCTGGAGAAGACGCTCGGCTGCGACGGCACGTCGCGCCACGTGGTCCACCTGACGCTCCTCGGACACGGAGAGGCCTGAGCCATGACCCTTGCACCCTCCGACCCGGGCGTGGTCCTCGCGACCTCGGTCCGCCTCCTCGCCGTCGAACCGGGCGTCGTGCGGCTGCGCTGGGGGATCTGGAACTTCTCCGAGGTCAACGTCGACCTGCGGGCCGAGTCGCCCGCCGTGCGGGCCGCGATGACCGCCCTGTTCGAGACCCTCGCGGCCGGCAAACCCGCCGACGGGACGTTCGCGGACGCCGCCGACCTGACCCCCGTCGAGCGGGCCAACCTGCACCTGGCGGTCAACGAGCTGCGCCAGGCCGGATTCCTGGCCCACGACCGCCCGTCCGCCCGCGGCGGGGAGATGGCCCGCGCCCTGCTCGGCAACCTCGACCTCTACGGCGCCGACGGCTCCACCGAGGCAACGGTCGCCTTCGCCGCCGATACGCCCAGCGCCGCGGCCTACGTCGCCGCACAGGCGCACAGCCTCGGCCTGCCGCTGGAACTGCTCCCGGCCGACTTCCTGGACGGGCTGCGCGGCGCCGATCTGACCTCCGGCATGGGCGGCGCCGCCGCCGCGGACGCGCTCAAGCGGCTGGGCGCCGCCGTCGAGCACTGCGACTCGCTGGTCGTCCAGCTCGGGCAGGGCTCGGTGCTGGCGCTGCGCAACCTCAACCGGCTCGCCTGCCACCTGGAGAAGCCGGTGGTGGTCGGCCTGGTCGACGGCCCGTTCGCCACCGTGGTCGGCGCCGACAGCCCGCGCACCGGCTGCCTGGAGTGCTTCGAGCAGCGCTCGCTCGCCCGGCTCGAGGACCACATCGGCTACCACGCCTTCGTCGGGGCCACCGCCGCCGGCGGCGCCGGCGGGGCCAACGGCGTCGAGTCGCTGCTCTGCGCCCACCTGGTCAACGAGGCGGTGCTGCTGCGCTCGCTCGGCACCTCGCGCTTCCTCGGCCGGGCCCTGAGCATCTACCTGCCGACGTACGAGATCCAGGCGCAGGACGTGCTGCGGATCGGGACCTGTCCGGCCTGCGGGCACGTCGCCCGGGACATCGTGCGGGAGATCAACTTCTCCAGCCGGACCGTCGTCGACCGGCACGTGCGGGACGCGCTCGGAGGCGGCCGATGAGCGGCATCCCGATCCTCGGCCACCCCGGGATGGCCCACGCGCTCGCCCGCTACGGCCGGATCGGCGGGAACCAGGGCGGCATCCTGCCCGGCATGCTGGTCTCGGTCGCCGCGGTCGACGGCGAGCCGTACCAGCGCTCGGCCACGGCGGCGATGCCGCAGTACCACCGGCTGGCCCTCGACGACCCGCACATGCAGATGCAGTACCACCTGGCCGGCTACGGGGCCACCAACGAGGAGGCGCTGACCCGGCTCACCGGCGAGGCGGTGGAGCGCTACGCGGCGATCATGGCGATGCCGCTGTTCGCCGACCGGATCGAGTACGCCTCCTACCGCTCGCTGTCCTCGCGCCACCGCTGCCTCCCGCCGCACCTGTTCGGCATCTTCGACGCCGAACAGCAGCAGCAGATCGCCCGGATGATGCACCGGTACTCGCCGCAGCAGCCGACCGAGGACGACGTGATCGCCTGGATCGCCTGCCCCTCGCTCACCCGGCCGGGCGAGGACGTCTACCTGCCGGCCCAGCTGGTCTTCCTCGGCTTCCGCAGCAACCAGGCCGCCGGCGACCTGATGTTCACCCCGTCCTTCTCGACCGGGACGGCCGCGCACGTCTCGCTCGACAAGGCCCTGCTCGGCGCCCTGGTGGAGGCCGTGCAGATCGACGCGTTCATCCTCAACTGGTACACCGGGGCGAAGGCACCGCTGCTCGACCTGGACGCCGACGGTCGCGAGCTGCTCGCGGCGGCCGCCCTCACCCCGGAGGGCCCGTACGAGGTCCGGGCGACCCTGCTGACCAGGCCGGAGCTGCCGCTGCCGAACATCGGCGTCACCCTGGTGCGCCGGGACGGCAAGCTGCCGTACATCGCGTTCGGGCTGCAGGCCGACCCGGACCCGCGACGGGCCCTGCTGCGCGGCGCGGCCGAGGCGACCGCGATCCTCGGCATCGGCATGTTCAGCACGGTCTTCGACCTGCCCAACGTGCATTTCGCGCAGAACGGTTCGGCCTACACCGACCTGGACACCAACGTGCTCTGGTTCGCCGCGCCCGGGGACGCCGGACGCAAGCTCGCCGCCGTCGAGAGCCGGGTGGACGGGCGCGTCCCGTTCGCCGGCCTGCCGTCCTACGCGGACGACGACACCACCGCGATCCGCCGGCTGCTGGCGGACCTCGCGGGCGTCAGCGAGTACGCCGGCTACCTGGACTTCACCCCGCCGGAGCTGGCCGACACCCCGTGGCGGGTCGTCAGGGCGGTCGTCCCCGAACTGCTGAGCATGTGCCTGCCCGGCTTCCCGCCCAAGGCCCACCCGCGGATGCGCAGCCATGGGGGCGTGACCCATGTGGTCCCACACCCGCTCCCTTGAGCTGCTGGTGCTGGTGGCCACCGTCGCCCCGGCCGAACTGGTCCGCGTCGCCACGGCGTTCGGCCCGGCGGCGCGGGCCGGCACCGACCCGGGACGGGCCGCCCGCCGGGCGCAGCTGGGCGCCCCGTCCGCGTACCTGCTGGTGACCGCGCTCGCGGTGGCCGTCGCCGCCGACGGCGGCTTCGTCCCGGACGCGCTGACCGGTCGGCCGGCCGGTGCGCCCTGGCTGCTCGCGGCGGTGGGGATCGGTGCGGCGCTGGTCGGCGCGGAGTTCGCGCTCGGCGCCGCCCCGGCGGTGCTGGCCGGCCGGGGCCTGCCCCGGCTCGCCGTGCACCCCGGCGCCGGCCCGGTGGGCAGCGGGTACGCCGCCGCGATCCTGCTCACCGCCGCCGCCGAGGAGGTGCTCTACCGGGGCCTGTGGATCGGGCTGCTGCACGAACGGCTCCGGCTGCCGGCCGCGATCGCGGTCGCCCTGGCCGCCCTGGCGTACGCGCTCGGGCACCTGTTCTTCGGCGGCCTCGCGGTGGTGCAGAAGATTCTGTCCGGAGCCGTCTTCGGTCTGCTCGCCGTGGTGTCGGGCAGCCTGCTGGTGCCGCTGGTCGCGCACCTCGCGCAGAACGGCGCCGTGTACGCGCTGGCCGTCCGTCAGCAGCGCGCGGCGCGCCCGGCCCGCGTACCGGAGGCCGCCGGATGAGCGCACCCGCCTTCGCCGCGCTCGCCACCGCCGTCGTCGCCGGCTGGCTCGCGCTGTACCGGCTGCCGTTCGACGACCCGGCCCGGCGGCGGCGCACGGCGCTGTGGCTCGCCGGCCGGACCGGGCTGCGCCCGGAGACGGCCTTCGCCGTGTTCGGCACGGCGGTGTACCTGGTGCTGGGCACCGCGGCCCTGGCGGCACTGCTGGCCGCCACCCCGCTCGCCCTGCGCCCGCTGTTCGCCGCGCCCTCGCCCGGGATGCTGCTCGCCCTGCTGCTCGCGGTGTTCGGCACCTCCAGCGCCAACATCCTCTGCGTCTCGCTGCTCTACCGCGCCGACCCGCGGGTGGACGTGCCCGGGGAGATCGCCCGCATCCAGTGGATCGCCTCGATCCTCGCGCTGCCCCGGCAGGCCCGCTGGATCGTCCCGGCGCTGGCGGCGCTGTTCGAGGAGGTGCTCTTCCGCGGCGTGGTCCTGCTCGGCCTCGGCGCGCTCGGCGCCGGCCCGCTGGCCGCCCTGCTGTTCAGCAGCTGCCTGTTCGCCGCCGGCCAGGTCGCGCTGGTATCCACCCGCGTCCAGGCGTACGTGCTGGGCACCTCCAGCCTCACCCTCGGTGTGGTCGGCGGGCTGCTCACCACCGCCACCGGCGTCCTGCTGCCCGCCCTGGTGCTGCACATGTCGTTCGCCGGCTTCTACACCAACCTCAGCGCCGCCTCCGCCCCCGGAGCGCGCACGGCCCCCGGGAGGCTCAGCCTGTGACCACCGACCAGCCCTCCGCGGACCCCGGGACGACCGGACCCCGACCGGCGTCCGGACCGCCGCACGAGGCCGTGGTGGACATCGACCGGCTGACCGTCGCCTACGGCGCCTTCACCGCCGTCCGCGAGGTCTCGTTCCGGATCCGCCCCGGCGAGGTGTTCGGGCTGGTCGGGCCGAACGGCGCCGGCAAGACCTCGATCGTCGAGGCGGTCGGCGGCCTCCGGCCGGTCCGCGGCGGCACCGTCACGGTCTGCGGGCACGACCCTCGCCGCGACCGCGCGGCGGTCACCCGCCTGGTCGGCATGCAGCTCCAGGAGTCCCAGTTCCCCAGCCGGGCCCGGGTCGGCGAGCTGTGCGACCTGTACGAGGCGATCTACCGCGCCCCCGGCGCCTCGGCCGCGCTGCTGGAGGCCTTCGGGCTCGCCGACCGCCGGCGCAGCCCGATCGCGGAGCTGTCCGGCGGCATGCGCCAGCGCCTGGCCCTGGCCCTGGCCCAGATCGGCGACGTCCGCCTGGTCGTCCTCGATGAGCTCACCACCGGCCTCGACCCGCACCAGCGCAGGGAGACCTGGCGCTCGGTGCTGGACCTCGCCGTCCGTGGCGTCGCGGTGCTGCTCACCTCGCACGCGATGGACGAGGTCGAGGCGCTGTGCGGCCGGGTCGGCGTGCTGAAGGGCGGGGAACTCGTCGCGCTCGACACCCCGGCCCGGTTGACCGGGTCGCACGCGGGCCCGGCCACCTTCACGGTCGACCTCGGCGCGGACCGGGACGGCGACCCGGAGCGGGCCGCGGGCATCGAGCGGAGGCTCGACGGCCTCGGCCTCACCCGGCTCCCCGGGGCGGGCGGGCGGCCGCAGTTCGCCGGGAGCTTCCCCGCCGACTACGACCGGATCGTGCGCCTGCTCGCGGACGACGGGCTCCCGCCGTCGGCGGTCGACCGCCGCACCCCGACCTTCGAGGACGCCTACCTGCGGCTGGTCGGCGCCACCACCGAGACGCTGGAGGCCTGAGATGGCGACGCTGTGGCCGATCGTCCGGTTCGAGTGGCGGCGGATGATGCGCAACTTCGCCCCGGTCTTCTTCGCGCTGGCCTTCCCGGTGCTGATGCTCTGCATGTTCGGCGGCATCTACGGCAACGAGCCGTCCGAGCAGTTCGACGGGCGGGGCACGGTCGACATGTCGGTACCCGCGTACCTGGTGCTGGTGGTCGCCGTGACCGGGCTGATGAGCTTCCCGCTCGGCCTCGCCGAGTACCGCGACCGCAAGGTGCTCAAGCGCTTCCGCGCGACGCCGGTCGACGCCTCCGCCTTCCTGGTGGCGCAAGGGCTGGTCAACATCGTGCTCAGCCTGCTCGGCGCCCTGCTGCTGGTCCTCGCCGGCTACCTGTTCTTCGACCTCCACCTGCCCGGCTCCGCCGCGGCCACCGCCGCCACGGTCGGGGCGCTGCTGCTCGCCGCCCTCGCGATGTACGCGATCGGGGGAGTGGTGGCCGCCCTCGCCCGGTCCGAGCGGGCGGCGGTGGCCATCGCCAACCTGGTGTACTTCCCGATGATCTTCCTCTCCGGGGCGACCGTCCCGCTGCAGATCTTCCCCTCGGCCATGAAGCACGTCAGCGACGCGCTGCCGGCGACCTACGCGGTCGAACTGCTCCAGCACGCCTGGCTGGACGGCGCCGCCGACGTCCCCCTCGACCTCGGGGTGCTCGCCGGCGTGCTCGTCCTCGGCACGGCCGTCGCCGTCCGGCTGTTCCGGTGGGAGTAGCGGTGGCCGCCGCCCGACCGCCGCTCGCGGACCAGGTCCCCGCCACCGCCTACCTCACCGCCCTCGCCCGGGCCGGTGCCAGCGCCGATCCGGACAGCGCCCTGAACGACCCGTACGCGGAACGCTTCGCCCGCCGCTGTCCGGAGCCGGTGCGCCGGATCACCCGGCACACCGCGGGCACGCCCGTCGTGGTCGCCCGCACCCTCACCGTCGACCGGCTGCTCCGCGACCGGCTGGCGGCCGAGCCGTGGGAGGTGTGCGTCAACCTCGGCGCCGGTTTCGACGCCCGCACCCACCGCCTCGACTGGCCGCCGTCCTGCCGGGTGGTCGAGGTCGACCACGCGCCCGTCCTCGACCTCAAGGACCGGCTGCTGCCCACCGCCGGCGCCCGCGTCCCGGTCGAACGGCTGCGCTGCGACCTGCGCGACCTCGCCGCCCTCAGCCGGCTGCTGCGGCCCCGCACGGCCGGCCGGAGCACCCTCCTGGTGGCGGAGGGCCTGCTCACCTACCTCGGCCCGGACGAGGTCCGTGCCCTCGCCGGCGAGCTGGCCCAGGTGGCCGGCGCGGGCGCCGCGTGGATCTGCGACGTGCTCTCCCCGGCCTCCGCCCGGACCCTCACGGCCGCCTCCCGCGCCGCCGGGACGGACCTGCCGATGCACGGGATTCCCGACCTCGGCGTCTTCGAGACCACCGGCTGGCGCTGCGAGCGTCTCGAACTCCTGCCCACGGCCCGGCCGTCCACCGGGGCCGGCGCCGCCAGCCGCCACCTGCCCGACAGCGTGCTCCTGCTCGGGCGCGCGGCCCAGCGGGCCAGGGGAGCCTAGCGAGGGATGCCGTGGGCGCGGGCCTCGGCGGTGGTCCTCAGGTCGCGCAGCCAGGCGTCCAGGCCCTGGCGGAGGATCGCGGTGGCGGTGGGGACGTCGGCGTCGACCTGGGGGCCGGTGTGGGTCTCCTCGGTGCGCACCAGGACGCCGCCCGCGACCTCGGTGAAGGTCCACACGTGGACGCCGTCGATGTGCAGCCCCTCGCCGATCGCCGGGCCGGTCCACCGGATGCAGGACTGCCGCTCCACCTGACGCACCGTCGAGGTGATCTCCAGGCTGGTGGCCGGGGCCGCCGGGTTGGGAGGCACCGGCGTGGTCCACCGGAACGCCGAACCGCGGCGCAGCGGACCGGCGTCGAGCCGCTCGGCGCTGCGGACCGGCGCCTGCCAGCTGGGCCAGCGCTCCACATCGGTCTGCACCCGCCAGACGGTGCGCAGCGGTGCGTGGACCACGATCTCGGCCCGGTGACGGACCTGGGCGTGCGGGTCGACCCCGCGCCCCTGGCAGGTCAGCGGGGTGGCCGGACGGCCGGAGTGCGCGGCGGCGGCGCCCGCGGGCGCGGCAACGGCGCCGAGCAGTCCGAGCGCGAGCGGGACGGTGAGCAGGGTGCGGCGGGTGCTGGGCATCGGGTTCCCCTGTCGAGTGAGACACTTAAGTGTTCGTTAGAAGTTGTAACCCGAAGGCAGGCGAATGGTCAAGAGCATTCGTGACAGGTTCTCACCGTCGTGTGGACCTGTAGTCAAATCCGGGTCGGTGCCCGCCCGCCCGACGGCCGGTCCGACGGCCGGTCAGGGCCGGGGCGCGGCGCGGACCAGGTCGGCGACCGGGCGCAGCCGGCTCTGCGGGGGCCAGGCGATCACGGTGGTGACGGGGGGTGCGTCCAGGACCGGTACGGCGGCGAGGTCCGGGCGCAGGTCGGCGGCGGCGGAGGCGGGGACGATCGCGGTGGCGCGGCCCAGGGCGATCAGCTGGAACAGCTGGGTGAGGTTGCGCACCTCGGGGCCCGGCCCCTGGGGGTAGTCGCCCGCGGGGCCGGGCCAGCGGGCCATCGGCAGGTCCGGCAGTGCGGTGACATCGGCGGTCAGCAGCCGCGGGCGGGCGGCGAGCGCATGCGTGGCGGGCAGGACCGCGACCTGGCCCTCGGTGTCCAGGGTTTCGGTGTCGAGCCCGTCGGCGCAGTCGAAGGGCAGGTGGAGCAGGGCGACGTCGGCCCGGCCACCGCGCAGGAGTTCCTGGTGTTGGTGCGCCTCGCAGAGCAGCAGGTCGACGCCGGCCGCGCCGGGCTGCGCGCCGTAGGCGTCGAGGAGTTCGGCCAGCAGCCGGCCGCCGGTGCCGGCCTTCACGGCGAGCACGAGCCGGTGCCGGCCGTCCTCGGCCTGCCGGGTGCGGCGCTCGGCGGCGGTCACCGCGCCGAGGATCGCGTGCGCCTCGGACAGCAGCACGGTCCCGGCCGCGGTGAGGGTGACCTTGCGGCTGGTGCGTTCCAGCAGCGTGACCCCGAGGTGCTGTTCGAGCCGGGCGATGGCGCGGGACAGCGGCGGCTGGGCCATCCCCAGACGCTCGGCGGCCCGGCCGAAGTGCAGTTCCTCGGCGACCGCCACGAAGTACCGCAGCTCGCGAATCTCCATACCCGCACGGTAGCCGCGGACGCGGGCCTGATCGATACCGCCAGGGTATCGCCGGGTCGCCGCCAGGGTGTTGGTGCGCCGCCCGTCCGCGTCCAGGATCATGGTCATGAGCGAGAAGACGATCGCGCTGGTCACCGGCGCGAACAAGGGAATCGGGTACGAGATCGCGGCCGGGCTGGGCGCGGCGGGCTGGACCGTCGGCGTCGGCGCCCGGGACGAGCGGCGCGGGGCCGAGGCGGTGGCGCGACTGCGGGCCGGTGGCGTCGACGCCTTCGCAGTGCCCCTGGACGTGACGGACGACGGGAGCGTGCGCGCCGCCGCCCGGCTGGTCGAGGAGCGGGCGGGCCGCCTCGACGCGCTGGTCAACAACGCCGGCATCGCGGACCCCGGGCCGCAGGAGCCCTCCGCCCTCGAACCCGCCACCGTGCGCCGGCTGCTGGAGACCAACGTCATCGGCGTTATCCGGGTCACCAACGCGATGCTGCCGCTGCTGCGCCGTTCCGCGCACCCGCGGATCGTCAACCAGTCCAGCCATGTCGGCTCGCTGGCCCTGCAGACCGCACCCGGCGTCGACCTCGGCGGGATCAGCGGGGCGTACGCACCGACCAAGACCTACCTCAACGCCGTCACCGTCCAGTACGCCAAGGAGCTCGCCGGGACCGGCATCCTGATCAACAACGCCTGCCCCGGCTACATCGCCACCGACCTCAACGGGTTCACCGGCACCGGGACCCCCGCGCAGGGCGCGGCGACCGCGATCCGGCTGGCGACCCTCCCCGACGACGGCCCGACCGGCCAGCTGTTCGACGACGGGGGAGTGGTGCCCTGGTGACGCCCCGGGCAGCGCGCCACCAGAGCCCGGGAGGTCACCCGGGCAGGCCCTGACGGCCCGTCGCGGAGGTGAACCCCAGCCAGGTGTGCCGGTTGCCCGCCCAGCACCAGCCGACCTTCGGGGCGTTGCGGCGCTCCCGGCCGTCCCGCCCGGTGCCGTTGCTGATCCAGATCGCGGGCGTACGGGCGTCGAGGGTCCCGTCGGGCCTGCGCAGCCGGGAGCCGATCGTCATGAAGCAGCGGTTGCGTTCCAGCACGTCGGGCTGCTGGAGCAGCCAGTGGATGCCCTCGGTGAGCAACAACGGGGTACGGGCCTCGGCCACCAGGGCCGGCAGCGCCTCGTTCGGGCTCCAGCCGGCCATCCGATCGCCGCGGTCGGGACCGGTGAGGAGCTGGAGCGGGGAGCCGGGCAGCGCGAGCGGGTCGAGCGGGGCGAACAGGTCGACGTCCGCCATGTCGGCGACGACGAAGCCCGGCCGCCCGTCGCGGCGCAGCAGCGGCGCGAGCGCGGAGGCGGGGACGCGCCCCGGATGGACGGTCAGCAGCGCGCCGGCCCCGCCCCCGGCGGCCTCGGCGCGGGCCCGGACCGTGGCGGCCTCGGCGAAGGAGCGGACCTCGGCGGCCGACAGCCCGGCGAGCCCGTGCACCCCCAGCTCGATCAGCCGCTTGGCCTGAACGCTCGGCGCCGGAAGGACGGGAAGCGGGACGGAGGTGGGTTCGGGCACGATGCTCCCAGGGACGGCGACGTGAACGGAACACCTCGCAACGGGCGCAGCCGCCAGGGCATTCCCGCCCGCGGCCTGCGGCGGCACCCTGATGGTCCTTCGGCCCGACCTGACGGCCGGCGGCGAGCAGCTGTGGAGCGCCACCCTGCGGCAGCCGACGGGACCGTGGTCGGCGTGAGCGCCGGGAACGTCCCTGGCCTGCCGGAAGGCGCTACGCTGCACGGCTGTGAGAACACCCAAGCCGCTCGTGGTCCCGCTGGTGCTCGGCTGCGCCGTGGCCTGCTTCGCCTGGATCTGGGTGGTGACGGGCGCCATGACAGGCTGCTCGCTGCGCGACGCCTACCTCGCCGACGAGCTGGCCGACGACCCGGTGCTGGACGTCGCCCGGCCGGGGTCGGTGCGGGTCGACGAGGCCTTTCACGGGTGCGACGAGGACGACGGCTTCGCCTACGCCGGCCGGACCTACGACCATCCGGGTGGCCGCGAGGACCTCGTCGCCTTCTTCCGGACCGCCGTCACCGAGGCCGGCTGGCAGTCCGAACCGAGCGAGAGGCCGGGCGGACCCAGCTGTTTCACCAGTCGCCGGGGCGACCTCACCGTCCACCTGGCCCTGTCCTTCCCGGACCTGTACAACGTCCCGGGCGAGCAGGAGTCGCCGCCCAGTCGGTACACCGTCGAGCTGAGGGCGAGCCACGACGGCTCCGCCTGGTGCTGACCGGTGGACGCCGCGCGGGCCCCCGCCGGTGATCCGGCGGGGGCCCGCGGCACGGGTGGGTCCGTGGAGCGTTCTCAGCTGGTCGGCACCACGTTCTCGGCCTGGGGGCCCTTGGGGCCCTGGGTGACGTCGTACTCCACGGTCTGGCCCTCGACCAGTTCCTTGAAGCCGTTGGTCTGGATGGCGGAGAAGTGGACGAATACGTCCGGGCCGCCGTCGTCCTGCTGGACGAAGCCGAACCCCTTCTCCGAGTTGAACCACTTCACAATGCCGGTTGCCATGGCAGTCGATCCTTCACGAGCGTTCCACGTGGGCTGCATCCGCAGCCCTCTCGATGATGCCCGCCCGCGGCACCTATCGCCCTTCGGCGCGCCCGGCGCGCCGAAGGGCCGCGGCCTTCCGCGTCAGAGCGGGGTGAGGACGTCCTGGTGCGCCCCGTCGAGGACGAGGCCGTTGTCCAGCCGGACCCGGACCGTCACCACGCTGCCCCGCTCCCGGTGGGCGGCCCACTGCGGCTCCAGCGCGGCGAGCTGCTCCTCCAGGCGGGTGCGGCTGGCCTCCGGCATGGTGTGCCCGTAGTCGTCGAAGAGCGTCTTGAGGCGCTGGTACTCGCGGACCTCCTCGCTCTCCGGGAGTTCCCCGTCCACCCGCTCGACGACGCCCTCGAGCCCGGCGCCCAGCGAGAGGAACCCGACGACGGCCCCCTCGTCGCCGGCGAGCGCCTCGCCGAGCCCGAGGTCCTCGGCCAGCCTGACACGCCGCCCTTCCTCCAGGGTCATCCGCGCTCCGCCTCTCCGTCGGTGGGAGCCGCCCGGCGCGGCCGTCCCGTTGCCCGGCCATTATCCGCCGGGCCACCGGCGGCGCTGCGGGACCACTGCCCACCCCCGGCGGCGGATGCTGTCCCACCAGGTCCAACGTCCTTGCCCGGACGGTTGGTTCCCCACGGAGATGTGACATTTCGCCCAGCCGGCCGCCCTGTCGCCACCGCCCCCGAACGGCCCATACTCCAGGACCTGACGAGCCGACGGACGAAGGAGCACGATGGGCGCAGCGGCAGCAGCAGCGGGGACCTGGCGACTCGGGGACCTGGAGGTCAACCGCATCGGCTACGGCGCGATGCGGCTGACCGGCAACGGCATGCGGGGGAACTCCGACGGCCCGCCGATCGACCGCAGCGCGGCCGTCGCCCTGCTGCTCAGCGCATTCGAGCAGGGGGTCGACCACATCGACACGGCCGCCTTCTACTTCTCGCCGCTGCGGTCCGCGAACGAGCTGATCAACCGCGCCCTGTCCTCCTGGCGCGGTGGCCGGGTGACGGTGGCGACCAAGGTCGGCCCGGGCCGGGACGCCTCCGGGGAGTGGCTCGGCATGGCCCGCCCGGAGGAGCTGCGCGGCCAGGTCGAGGAGAACCTGCGCCAGCTCGGCCGGGACCACCTCGACGTGGTCAACCTGCGTCTCGTCAACCTCGGCACGGCCTCGCCGGCCGAGCACTTCGGCGCCCTCGCCGAACTCCGCCGGGCGGGCCTGATCCGGCACCTCGGGCTGTCGAACATCCGGCCGGAGCACCTGACCGAGGCCCTGGCGATCGCGCCCGTGGTCTGCGTGCAGAACTCCTACGGACTGGACCGGCGCCACGCCGACGACACCGGGCTGATCGACCTCTGCGGACGCCACGGGATCGCCTTCGTCCCGTACTTCGCCGTGTCCGGGCTGCGGAGCGAGGCGGCCGCCGGGCCGGAACGCGACCGGCGGGTCCACGCGGTGGCGCGTGCGCACGGTGCGACCCCGGCCCAGGTCCGGCTGGCGTGGACGCTCCACCGCGGCCCGCACGTGCTGGCCATCCCCGGCACCACGGACCCCGCCCACCTCGCGGAAAACATCGCCGCCGGGGCCCTGCGCCTGACCTCCGAGGAGCTCGCCCTCCTCGAACCGCCGGCCGAGGAGGCCCGATGACGAGCGGGTCCACCCCCACCGGCCCGGCGTCGGGCCACCGCGCCGTCGAGAACCTGATCGCCACCTACGCCGAACTCGTGGACGACGGCGACTTCGCCGGGCTCGGCCGGCTGCTCGCCCGCGCCACCTTCACCGGCAGCGGTGAACCGGTGAGCGGCCGGGAGGCGATCGAGCAGCGGTTCTGCGACACCGTGATCCGCTACGAGGACGGGACACCGCGGACCCAGCACGTCACCACCAACCTGGCCGTCGAGGTCGACGAGGACGCGGGCACGGCGGTGTCGCGCTCCTACGTCACCGTGCTCCAGGCTCTCCCCGGGTTCCCGCTGCAAACCATCGCCGCCAGCCGCTACCGGGACCGCTTCGAACGCCACGACGGGCAGTGGTCCTTCGCGGAGCGTCAGGTCCGGATCGCCCTCGTCGGAGATGTGAGCCGCCACCTGCACCGCCCCGCGCCGTAGCGGCCGCTCGGGCGGTGCCACCGACCACCGCGACGACGGGCGGCCGTACCGCTGACGGTCACCCGGTCGCCGGTCCGCGGGGGTCAGGGGCGGCCCAGCAGGGAGACGCCCGCGGTGGAGTCGTTCCGGGCGGTGAAGAAGTCGGTGAAGGCGGTGACGAACTCCTCCTCGCTGATCCGGCCGTCACCGTCGGCGTCCAACTGCCGGAAGCCGTCGTTGAGTTCGGCCGGATGGACCCGGGACCCACCGAACAGCACCCGGTACTCGTCCTCGCAGAGGTACCCGCTGCCGTCGGCGTCGGCGGTCCGGAACAGGGCGCGCATCGCCGGGGCCAGGGCCTGGTCCAGGTAGGCCGGGTCGCGGTCGATGCCGGCCAGCATCGCGGACACGAACTCGCCGCTGTCCACGGCGCCGTCGCCATCGGTGTCCATCGCCGCGCGCAGCTGCTCCCACCAGCTCTCGAACGCGGCGTACAGCACGTCCTCCCGCTCGGCGGGGACCTCCAGCTGCCAGCAGATGGTGTGGACCATGGCCTGGAGGTCGGCCGCGTCGACCCGGCCGTCGCCGGTCTGGTCCAGGACCTGGTGGAAGAAGGTCTCCAGGCGGGCCCGGCGGGAGTCCGCGATGCGCGGCCGGGGGACCGGGCGGCCCGGTGCGCGCCGAGGAGCCGGGCGCCCGCCGTCGGTGGCGGAGGAGCGGCGGCGGTAGCGCAGGTCGTCCGGGAGACGGGTCATCACCTGCCGCATCCCCCGGTGCAGCGTCCAGGACAGCGCGGCGCCGGAGACCGACGGGCGGGTGCCGAACCTCTCGTGCCAGGCCGGCGGCAGGTCGGCCAGGGTGAGGCTGCCCAGCAGGCGGGCCACCACCACGCGCAGCACCGGCCACGCCGGCGCCAGCCGTCCGAGCCTGCGCGGGGCGGGCGCCTCGCGCAGCATCTCGAACAGCAGGTGGCGGACCATCGTGCCGTACTCGAGGACCTCGCGGACATTGCGCTCCACGTAGGCCGGCACCTCGGCGGCGGTCGGCGGCAGCACCTCGCCGGGGATGCCGAGTTCCTCGCAGACCTCCCTGAACTCGGCGTACAGCGCGTCGAGTTCGGCCGGCCGAAGCCGGCGGCCGGAGAGTTCGTGCATGGCCGTGATGGCCTCGTACAGCGTGACCATCACCCAGGCGCGGACCTCGGGGTCCTCGGCGGTGTACGGGCGGCCGGCGTCGTCGGTGCCGTGGATCCGGCGGTGGGTCCTGGCGAGCCGGGCGACCTCCAGGGCGCGTTCCTGCGGGCCGGCGGAGAACAGCCTTGCTCCGCTGTCCATGGTGTGCTCGATCCGGCGCCACGGGTGCGCCCGGTAGGTCGAGTACCGGCCCATGCCGGCCGCGACCGCGGGGTGCGCCGCCTGCATGACCAGCAGTCGCCAGGCCACCAGTCCGATCCGCCACTCGCCGAGGCTGCGGCGCAGCGGATTGCGGTCGTCCGGTAAGGGCGTGGACGTCATGGGGACTCCAGGGGTGAGCGGGCGGTCCGACACCGGGTACAACGGCGCGCCGGGCCGGACGGCACCGTGGATCACTCCTGCGTGCACACCCTCGAACCTCCGCTCGTACCCGAACCCGTCGGGCCGGGTCAGCGTGCGGACGACCGCCGGGTGCGGCTGCTCACCGGTGGGCCAGCACGTTGACGACACGGCCGTTCGGGTCGCGGACGAAGAAGCGGCGCACTCCCCACTCCTCGTCCTGCAAGGGGTGGACGATCTCCGCGCCGCCGGCGAGGACCGCCGCGTAGGCGGCGTCCACGTCGTCCACCTCGATGCTCAGATCGGGCACCACGGGCGCCGTCAGGTCGCTCTCCATCAGGCTGATCTGCGCGCCCGGGGCGGTGGGGGAGGCCAGCGTGACGATCCAGCCGTGGTTCATGACCTCCTCGAAGCCCAGCAGGCCGTAGAAGTCCCGGCTCTCGCGCACGGCCTGCGACCGGACGTTCGGCACCACACGGTGAACGGTCATCAACGCCTCCTGTCGGCCCTCGGTGACTCCAGCGATCCTGCCACGGGCCCGCCGTCCGCTCCCGGAACCCGGCCGACTATGACAATCACCAGTACTTGACACCGCCTAGTACTAGCGACAGTCTTGGTGCTGTGACCTCCAGCCATGACCCGCAACTCCTCAAAGGCGTCCTGTCGCTCCTGCTGCTGCACCTGCTGGCCGAGCAGGAGTCGTACGGGTACGAGGTCGCCCAGCGCCTCCAGGCCGCCGGTTTCGCCGACGTCCTGGAAGGCACCGTGTATCCCGCGCTGGCACGCCTCGAACGCGAGGGGCGGCTGGCCACCCGGCTGGTCGCCTCCTCCAGCGGTCCCGCACGCAAGTACTACCGACTCACCGACGCCGGGCAGCAGGCGCTGACCGCCGGCACCACCGGCTGGGCCCGGCACGTCGCCGGCGTCGACGCCGTCCTCGCCCGCCCCCTGCCCGACGCACCGCAGAAGGGTTCCTGACATGCCGCACACCACCACCTGGCTCGACCGGGTGCGCATCGAGCGCGTCGTCTGGTCGCTCGACCAGCGCCTGTACGGCCTCATCCCGTCCCGCACCCGGATCGCCCGCCGCCGCGAGGTCCGCGCCAACCTGCTGGCCGCCGCCGCCGAGGTGGGCACCACCAAGGCGCTGCGCCAGCTGGGCGGCAGCCGGGAGCTGGCGCACGAGTACCTGAACGCGGAACTCGGCGAAGGGCCGCGGCACTCCTGGCTGGCCGCCACCCTCTTCCTGTTCACCACCCCGCTGCTGCTCAACTTCTTCCTGGGCGAGGTGACCAACGCCTACCAGCGGGCGGTCGCCGACCTCGCCCCGGGCGGCGACGGCACCTTCACCGGGAGCGGCGTCCAGTGGCTGCAGAGCTCCGTCACCGTCGTCGTCCACCACGGCGAGGCCAGCCGCTCCGGCGGCGCCTGGACGCCGCTGGCGTACGCGCTCGTCCTCGTCGGGACGATCGCCTGCGGCCGTCTCTGGCGCGCCCTGCCGCGCCGGGGCCAGGACGCGCCCTCCGCCGGGGAGACCCTGGCGGGCTGAGCCCCGTGCCACGTCCGACCTGTACGGAGGGGGCCGCGCTCAGAGCCGGCGCGGCCCGACACCCTCCTCGGCGAGCGTGTCGCCCGGATTCAGCAGGGCGCAGGCCTTCATCGAGAGGCATCCGCAGCCGATGCACCCGGTGAGCTCGGCCTCCAGCCGCTCGATGGTCAGCCGGCGCTCCTCCAGGCGGCGCTTCCAGCCGCGCGAGGCGCGCTGCCACTCCTGGTGGCTCGGCGGACGGTCGAGCGGGACGTCGGCGAAGGCCTCCCGGAGGTCCTGCAACGGGATGCCGATCCGCTTCGCCACCGACACCAGCGCCACCCGCCGGAGCATGTGCCGCGGGTAACGGCGCTGGTTGCGGTCGTCACGCTCGGACGCGATCAGGCCGAGCTCCTCGTAGAACCGCAGGGCCGAGACGGCCGCCCCGGTCCGCGCGCTCACCTCACCGATGCTCAGCCAGTCGTCGGCGCTGGCCCGGACGTCCTCGGAACGCTCGCTGCTCATGGAAGTCCTCCCCTTGACCTCAAGATTACTTGAGGTCCTAGCGTCGCCTGCGTCACCACGACGAGCAGCAACGACCCGGAGAGGAGGGCAGCTCGATGACCTTCGTGATCGCCTTGCCCTGTGTGGACGTCAAGGACAAGGCATGCATCGACGCGTGCCCCGTCGACTGCATCTACGAAGGGGACCGGATGCTCTACATCCACCCCGACGAATGCGTCGACTGCGGTGCCTGCGAGCCCGTCTGCCCCGTCGAGGCCATCCTCTTCGAGGACGACACCCCCGAGGAATGGGAGCACTTCACCGCCGTGAACGCCGAATTCTTCGCGGACCTCGGCACCCCGGGCAGCAGCGTCCGGCTCGGCCCGGTCGGACGGGACCATCCGACCGTGGCCGCGCTGCCGGCCCAGGCCCCGCCGCCCGGCCCGGACGGTGCGGGCGACTGACGGCCATGCTCCGGCGGCCGGCGCCGGCTCACCGGCGGGTGGCCCGCAGCAACTCGATCCGCCAGCGGGCCGCGCCCGCCTCGGGCCGCTCCTTGACCCGGGCGGTCAGGCCCCGGCCGAACCGCCGCACGGTCCGCGGCTCGACGGCCGCCGGGCCCGCGAACAGCGACGGTCCGAACGCCGCCAGGAACGACGCCGCGACCTCGCCGGCGTACGCGTCGAGGTCACCGTCGACGCCGTACCGGCTCCACATCGGGTCCTCCAGCACCGCGAACTCCGCCTCCTCCAGCCGGAACCACTGCGCCGCCGGCCCGCCGCGCAACGGGTCGAGGTACTCGGCGGTGGTCCTGTTCCAGGTCGGAACGGTCATCGCGGCCAGCTGGTCGGCCGTCAACTCACCCTGCCGCAGCAGCTCCTGCAACTCGGCGAGGGCCAGGTCGAAGAGCCCCTCGGCGCCGCTCAGGCCGTCGTCGGTGGCAGCCCCGCCCACCACCACCAGCTGCCCGCCCGGCACCAGCTCGGCCGCCCGGTGCCGCAGGAAGTCCGTCCAGTCCGCGGCCGACTGCCGCCGCAGCGCCTCCCGGACCGGGCCGGCCGCCCGCGAACTGTAGACGTGCCCGTCGACCGGCAGCGGGAGCCGGGACAGCCAGTGCACCGCGATCGAGCACCAGGCGAGCTGCAACTCGCCCGGCGGGAACAGCGGTTCGTAGAAGGAACGGGCCTGCGCGCAACCGAAGACACCGGGCCCGCCCAGATAGGAGGTCGGACCGCACAGCGTGGCGAACAGCGCCCCGAAGTCGTTGCCCGGGATGTCGGTGTGGGTGACCTGCACCGACATCCCGGGCCGCCGGGCCCGCACCGCCGCCACCGTCCGCGCCATCGGTTCCATCGCGTTGGTCCCCGCGGCGCAACCCAGGTCGGCGACCCGGAACGCCCGTCCCTCCGCAGGAAGCGGGACGGCCCGCAGCGCCCGGTCGAGCATCCCTTGCGCCGCCGCCAGCCCCGCGTGCTGCGCCGCGGAGTGGCTGCCGTACCCACTGCCCATCACCCCGGAACCGCTTCCGGTCATCGCGTCGACCTCCTCGGTGCGGCGGGTCTGCCACGCTAGCCGCGGCCGGCCCGCGCCCCCGTGACCCGCGGCCCGGCATCCGGGTGACGGCCACGGCCACGCCCGACCGCCCAGGGCGAGCGGCGAAAACCCGTGGCACCCGGCGCGCCGGGCCGGTCACAATGACGCCTCTCGACGCTGGGAGGGCGCGACTTGACGGTGTTCGGGTGCAAGGGGTGCGGCACGGTCCTGACGGCGCCGGTCTCCGAGGTGGCGCTGCCGATCCACCTGAACGGCACCCACTGGGAGACCCTCCACCCACCCCTCCTGGCGCCCGGAACCTTGGCCCTCTCTTCCGGATCTTGCCGGGCGCACGACGCTCCCCCAGCCTCCGGCCGGGAGGTACCCCCAGGCATCCAGCCTCGCCTGACGCACCGGCGAAACGCCCAAGTGCACCCAGCACGAGGACGTTCCGCCGGCACGCCCAGCCGGGCGCGAAATGGGGGCACCTCCCAGCCGGAGGCTGGGGGAGCCGCGCGCTGATCCGACAAGATCCGAAAGAGAGGGCCTACGCCGTCGACCCGGAGCCGTACGGGCCACCCTGGCGTCCCTGGGCGGAGATCGGTGAGCGGGAGGCCGCGGAGCGTGGATACTTCGTCCCCCGCCACGCGCTCTCCTACGGGCCGTCCGGCACCGTCCTGGTCGCCCCCGGCGACACCCGCGCCACCATGCTCCTCCCGGACCGGCTCGACGGCTACTGCCTGGGCATCGACGGGCGCGACGGGCCCAACCTCGGCTGCGCCGGGTGCGGGCTCGAGGTCGGCTTCCGGATCGACGACCGCGGGGCCTGGCAACTGGTCCGGCTGCACCCGCAGGCGCTGGTCCGGCTGCCGGCACCGGCGGAGCGCCCGGTGCTCGGCTGGGCCCGGGCGCTGCGCGACGGCGGCCCCGGGCGCGACCTGAGCGAGTACCGCGACATCCCCGCCGGCGTCGCGCTCGCCCACCTGGTGGCGGCCACCGGAGGCCGGCCGGTGGAGCCGGCCCCCGGGCCCGTCGCCGAGCTGTTCGGCCCGGCGCTCGCCGCACTGCTCCCGCCGCCGAGCCGGGGCGCACCCCGGGTCGACGTGGCCGGCCCGGGGGTCGGTGGGCCGCTCCCGGATCTCGAGCTGGTCCCGGTCCACCCGCAGACCGGCGAGGTCCGGCGGCCGGGTGGCCCAGCGGTCGCCGTTCCGGTGGAGGCCGAGCTGTGGTCCTGGCTGGCGTTCCCGAGCGGGCCGCCCCGCTCTCCCGTCATCGGCGGCCTGCCGACCGGCTGGACGCCGCAGGACCTGCTGCCGCTGCGGTCGGCGGATCCCGTCGAGCCGTCGTGGCAGAGTTGCGCGAACACGCTGGAACGGCTGGCCGCGGTCCGGGAGCCGTGGCCGCGGGCGCTCCACCGTCGGTGGTGACGCGGCGTCGGGTCGAAGGGAAGGGCAGGTGCGGGCAGGTGGAACGCTGGACGCGGTCGGGGGTCCGGTTGCGCCGGATCGCGGCGACCGAGGGGCGGTGGAACTGGCTGTTCGTCCCCGGCGGCCCAGGGCTGGGCTCGGAGTCCGTGCAGGGGCTGGCCCGCGCGGCCGGGGTGCCGGGCACGGTGTGGCTGGTCGACCTGCCGGGGGACGGCTCCAACCGCGCCGTACCGCAAGCCGGCGGGAGCCCGTACGACCGGTGGCCGCAGGTGCTCGCCGAGACGGTGGACGCACTCGACGACGTGGTCATGGTCGGCCACTCCACCGGCGGGATGTTCGCACTGGCCACCCCCGCGCTGGAAGGGCGGCTGGCCGGCCTGGCCCTGGTCAGCAGCGCACCGCACGCGGGCTGGCGCGAGACCTTCATCCGGTGGGCCCTGGCCCATCCGCTCCCTGGGCTGGACGAAGCCGGCGCCGCCTACGCGGACGACCCGAACGACCGGACGCTGCGCGCGCTCACCCTGGCCGCCGCGGCCTGGAACTTCACCCCCGCCGGGCTGGCCGCCGGCCGCACGCTGCTGGACGGCCTGCCGTTCTGCAACGACGCGGTGGCCTGGGCCGACGCCCACTTCGACGACACCTACCGGGCGCGCTGGACACCGGCGGCCGGCGGACCTCCGACACTGATCGTGAGCGGCGCCGAGGACCATGTGGTCGACCAGGGTCTCTGGCGGCAGGACGCCTCCTTCGACCGGCCCCACGTGCTGCACCGGACCATCGAGGGTGCGGGCCACTTCCCCTGGCTGGAGAATCCGGCCGCGCTCCGCGGGGCCTTCGCCGAACTGACCGCTCTGCTGGACCGCGGCGCCGGCCGCCCGGAGACCTGACCCCGGTGCCCGGCGGACGCGGGGTCAGCCGCCGCTGTCGGTGATCCGCCGCAGCACCGGGTGGTCGAGGTCGTCGTTGCCGACCACGATCGTCGCGTGCGCGGCCGGGTCGACCTCCGCCAGGTACCGCCGGCAGGCGGCGTGGTAGCGGTGGTCGAAGGCGTGCTCGGCCTCGGCGAGGCCGCCGAACAGCTCCGCGTCGCGGCGGGTCCCGCGCCGGCGGGCGACCGGGAAGCTGGTGTCGGTGAACACCACCTCGTCCCAGAGTCCGGCCAGTTCGCGGCGCTGGAGGAAGCTCCCGTCCACGACCAGCACCGCGTCCGCGGGGAGGGCGGTGGGCGGTTCGTCGGTCGCGCGGTCGGCGGCCAGGTCGATGATGCGGCTGCGGTGGTGCAGATCGCCGCCCGGGCCCAGGGGGACCAGCACGTGCCGGGCGAACGCGGGGAGGTCGTAGGCGTCCTGGTAGTAGCCGACCGCGCTGTCCCGGCCCTGGCGGTGGCGGTGGGCGCGCGGATGGTGGAAACCGTCCATGGAAAGGTGCACGGCCGGCCGGCCGCGGTCGGCCACCGCCGCCGTGAGCGCACGGGCGAGCGTGGTCTTCCCGGCGGCCGTGATGCCGTCCACCGCGACCCGCAGGGGATGCCCCGGCCGCCGGGCGGCGAGGTGGTCGGCGATGCGGCCGATCACCTGCGCACGGTCGAGCCCGTCGAACGGGTGGCCGGACCGCGGCGGATCGTTCTTGATCAGTTCGGTCATCCGCCGCATCCTAGCGCCGCCCGGGCCCTGCACCGCGTGTACCGACCAGCGCGCCGTCCGGTCGAACAGCGGCCCGAATCCGTTGGACAGCGCCGGGATACTTCCGTCATGGCCGTCACCCGGTCGGGACCCGAGCAAGTGCCCGACGACCGCGGTGGCGGAGCAGGACGGTGTGCCGATGGACGGGATGACGATGCCGGGGATGTCGCTGGACGCGCTGGACGCGGTGGTGTGGGACGGGCTCGCGACGAGCCACCCGCTGGTGGCGGTCCAGGAGGTGGAACAGGCGCTGCGCCGGCTCGCGCTCGCCGGTGCCGGGGCGACGGAGGAGGACTGCGACCCGCTGTACGCGCTCGGCACGCGGGACGGGGGCGAGACGCCGTCGGCGGCGGCCGTCGTACTGCCGTTCCTCGTCGCGCTCGCTGCCGACCCCGCCGTGGGCCCCCTGCGGACCACGCTGGTCGAGGTGCTGGCGGGCGTGCAGGCACCGGCTCTGGCAGGCGAGGACTGGTCGGGAGCGTGGGCTCTGCTCGGCGACCCGGATCCGGCGGTGCGTCGCACGGCGCTGCCCCTCGCGCGCGGCGTCGCCCACCTGGTGGAGCGGTGGCGGGAGGAGCAGGATCGGTCGGTCCGGCCTGCCGTGCTGCTGGCCCTGGGGGACGCAGCGGCCGACCCGGGGACCGAGCCGGACGCCGCCGACCTCGCGCGGGCGGTGCTGGTACAGGCGCAGGCCGGGGACGACCCGGTGCTGTACGTCGCCGCCGTCTACGCCGCCGCCGGCCCGGACCCGCGGCAGGCGGTCCGTCAGCTGGACCGGCTGGTCGAGGTGTTCTCCGATCCCGCGGCGCGGCCGCGCTTCGAGGACGTCTGGTTCGCACCGGGGTGCGACGATGCCTGCAGCCGGGAAGACCTGCTGTGGTGGATCGACCGCCGGCTGGAGTGCGACCCGCAGGCGCAGCTGTCGTTCGCCACCCGGTTGATCGAGGCCGCGAGCCGGACGGGTGACCGCCTGCTGGGTCGCGAGGCGATGGACCTCGCGTGGCGGCACCTCGTCGAACGGCGCTCCGCGGCAGAGGTGTTGCTGCCGCTGGCCGGCGGGCTGCTGGCCGATCCGGACGGGGCGGTCCGGCTCCGCGCGGTGAACGTCCTCGCGGCACTGGGGCCTGCCTCGGCGCCTTACGCCGACCGGCTGGCCGGGATGCTCGGCGACGACGGGGCCGACGAGTACCTGGACGGCACGGTCGGCGAGCTGGCCCGATGGGCGCTGGCCCGGATCGGTGACCCGCGCGCGCTGCCGGGCCTGGTCGGGCGGCTCCGGGCGCAGGCGGGGGAGGGCCGTGGCTACTGCACCGCGGACCCGAGGCGGCCGAGCCTCGAGGATGTGCTGATCCCGCTCCGGGCGCACGCCGATGTCCTGGTGCCGGAGATCCGGGAGGCGATCCGGCAGGACGGGGCCCGGGGCGGCGCGATCTGTGGTCTCCTCACGGTGCTGGCGGCCTGGGGCGAGGCGGCGGCTCCGGCGCTGCCGGAGGTGGTGCCGCTGCTGGCGGACACGTGGTCCTCGATCGACGCCCTCGGCGTGTTGCGGACGATGGGCCCGGCCGCCGCCGACGCGGTACCCGCTCTGCGGAGCTGCGAGGTGCTGGACTCCCCGGCGAGCCACTGGTTCGTGGCCTGGACGGCCGCGCTCCTGCGCGGGGACCGGGCGGCGGCCCTGCAGCTCGTCGGCGACGCGGTACTGGCCGCGCAGGAACCCGACCTCGGGCCGTTCGGCGCGCTGGCCGAGCTGGGCCGCGACGCCGAGCCGTTCGCCGGGCGGGTCCGCCGCATCATGGACAGCGGCGCCCGCTGGACCCGGCTCACCGCGGCGAGCACGCTCTGGTCGATCACCGGCCGGGCCCACCCGAGCGTCGAGGTCCTGGCCGAGTCCGTCCTGCCGGTCGCCGCCGGTGACCACGACGGGTTCAGGTACTTCGGCGACGCGCTCCGTGTCCTGATCCGGATCGGCGCGATCAGCCCGGCGATCCGCACCGCGCTGCTGACCACAAGGGAGTGGGACCGACGTCTGTCGCAGTCCGAGGGCTACGAGCGGATCCTCCAGGACGAGGAGATCCGCAGGCTGATCGAGCAGGCGCTGAGCTGCCCCGACCTTCCGGACGCCGGCCCGGTGCAGGGCTGACCCGGCTCGGGCCCGGATCCGTCGGTGCCCGCCCCGTGGCCGTCGAGGCCCCGGGGCGGGCGCCGGTGTCACTTGCGCCAGAAGAGGTGGTGGACCACGCCGCTCGGGCTGGGCACCACGTCGAGGTGGAACCGGTCGAGCAGTTCGTCGGGCGAGGTCCACAGCCGCAGCCCCGACCCGAGCTCCAGCGGTGAGACCGCCAGGTGCAGGGTGTCGACGAGGTCGGCGTCGAGGAACTGGCGGATCGTCGACACCCCGCCGCCGAGCCGGACGTCCTTGCCCTGCGCCGCCTCGCGGGCCCGCTCGAGGACGGTGGCCGGGGCGGCGTCGACGAAGTGGAACGTGGTGTCCGAGAGCGTGTACGAGGGACGCTCGTGGTGGGTCATCACGAACACCGGTGTGTGGAACGGCGGCTCGTCGCCCCACCAGCCGCGCCACTCGTGGTCGAGCCAGGGGCCGCGCTGCGGGCCGAACTTGTTGCGGCCCATGATCTCGGCCCCGATGTTGTGCGAGAAGTCCCGCGTGAAGTAGTCGTCCAGGCCCCGGCTCCCACCGGGATCGGTGCGCATGGGCCAGCTCGCGGTGGCGCCCGCCCAGGAGAACAGCCGCTGGGGTGCGGGAAGACCGAACGGCACCTCCAGGCTCTGGTGCTCGCCGGCACCGATGCCGTCGCTCGAGATGTTGAAGTTCTGCACCCTCAGCAGTTGGGCCACGTGTTCCTCCTGTGGTGTGGTGCCCGGTCGGACGAACCGGTCGGCCGGGGAAGCGCGTTGTGCGGCACCTCCCGATGATGTCCCACCGCACCGACAACGGGCGCCAGGCACCGCGCCACGGCCGCGTCGTCGGCGCCCGCCCGGCTACCCGGCCCGGCCGCGGGTGAGGTCCGGCCGCGGGTGAGGTCCGACCGGGAGGCGACCTGGAGTTCGGCCATGGCCCGGGCGACGTGGTGCTCGACGGTGCGCCGGGACAGGTGCAGTTCCGTGGTGATCTGCCGGTTCGTCAGGCCGGTCGCCCTTCGTACGGCGAGCTTGCTCTCCCGGGGGAGAGTTGCTCGCCGTACGAAGGGCGCAGCAGGGCGCGGACCCGGGCAGCGTCCCAGGAGGCGCCGAGCCCGTCGAACTCCTCCTGCGCGACGGTGAGTTCGGCGATGGCCGCGCAGGAGTCGGGGTCCGCGGCGAGGGCCGCCCGGGCGGCCTGCTCGGCGATCAGGGCGGCTTCGTGGGGGCGGGGCAGGGCGAGGTAGGCCGCCCGGGCCTGCCGGTAGTGGGTGGCCGCGGTGACCGGGGCGCCGTCGGACTCGGCGAGCAGGCCGCGGCACCACGCGAGGGCCGCGTGGGCGAGCGGCAGGTCGCGGCCCTCGATCCCGGCCGCGAGCTCGGCCACCATGGTGTGGGCCCGGGGCGGGTGGCCGGCCCGGATCGTCGCCTCCACCGCCCACGGCGCGGCCTGGGCGGCCCAGGCCCAGACGCCCTTGGCGCGCAGCGCGGCCCAGATCTCGTCGGCCTCGTCGGCCGCCTCGGTCACCTCGGCGCGGGCCAGCGCGAACCGGATCCGCGCACCCGCGGACACCGTGCGGTGCGGGATCTCCCGGTCCGCCGGCTCGTCCCGGGTGAACGACGCGCCGAACTGCTCCCGGTCGCCCTTGGCGAGGGCGAGGGAGCCCAGCACCAGCTGGGCCTCGTCGACGATGCACGGCATCCGCTCGGCGTCCGCCACCAGCGCCCGGACCCGGTCGGGCAGTCCGGACCAGCGGCCGGTGACCCAGTCCAGCGCCACCGAGCCCAGTCGTACGACCTTCTCGACGTGGGGGGCGTCGCAGCGCGCGGCCAGCTCCCGGGCTTCGGCGAGCAGGTCGGCGACGCGGTCGTAGCGGCCCTGCCAGAACGCGCCGTCGGCCGCGTTGCACAAGGCGCGGGCGCACTCGTAGACGGCCTGCGGGTCGTCGCTGGTGCGGGGGAGGTCCGCCAGCAGCTGCCACACGCCGGGGTCGCCCGCGCACATCAGCAGCGGGATCCGGCTCGCCAGTACGGCGGTCCGGGCGGCGGGGCCGCCGGACCGGACGACGGCGGCCTCGGCCCGGTCCAGCCAGGCGCGGTTCTCCTCGGCGGACCGGCCGGGCAGGTGGGGTGAGGCGAGCGCGGCGACGGCGCGGGCCGCCAGCGCCGGGTGGTCCGCCAACTCGTCGACCGCCAGGGCGAGTTCTGCGCCGGCCTCGGTGCTCCGGTCGAGCTGGTCGAGCAGCAGCAGGCCCAGGCTGAGGCGGATCTCGCCGCGGACGGCCCGGGGCAGCGCGCTGTCGGCGACCACTTCGCGCAGCACGGCGGCGGTCTGTTCCGAACTGAGTCCGGGCACCGCGCTGCGGGCCAGGATCGCGCCGAACCGGGCCCGGTCCGCCCCGGGTACGCCCGGTTCGGCGAGGACCTCCTCGACCAGGGTGATGGCGATCTGGTGCGCACCGGTCCCGGCGGCCTCCTCCGCGGCCCTGGCCGGACTGTCCGGCCGGTCGGCCGGCTGCCCGGCCGCGCGGTGATGGCCGGCGAGGCGGACCCATGGCACCGGCTCCCGGCGGGCCAGCAGTTCGGCGGCCCGGTGGTGCAGATCCTGGCGGGCCGGCACGGGTACGGCGGCGCGGACGGCGGTGGCGGCCAGCGGCACCCGGAAGCCGTACCGGTCGGGGCCGAACCGGTGCAGCGCGGCGGTGCGCAGGGCCGCGAGCAGCGCGGCCCGGCCGAGGGCGTGGGGAAGTCCGGCGAGCTGGGCGAGTTCGGCCGCGCAGGTGGGCTCCTCGAGGACGGACGCGGCCCAGACGATGCGGCGCTGGGCGATCGGCAGGGCCGCGGTGCGGCCGAGCACCAGTTCGGCGAGGCGGACCGGGGGAGCGGGGGCGGTGGTGGTGCCGGGCCGCTGAGCGAGGTCGGCGACCAGGTCGGCCGCGACCTGGGCGACCCCGCCGGACCAGTGGTGCAGGCGGGCAGCGAGGTCCGGCGGGCAGTCGCCGCCGAGGGCCCGTTCGGCGAGGTGGCGGATCCCGCGCTCGTCCAGCGGGTCGAGCCGGACCCGGACGACGGTCAGGTCGGCCGGGTAGTCCACGGTGGCGCCCAGGGCCAGTCCGGGTTCGGGGAGTTCCTCCGGCCGGTAGGTGAGGACGGTGCACAGGCCGGCCGGCGGGTGCTCCAGCAGCCGGCGCAGGACCTGGCGGTGGGGTGCGTCCGCGCGGTGGACGTCCTCGACGACCAGCAGCCCGGTGGGGTGGTCGGCGAGGAGCGCGCCGAAGCCGTCGGCCGTGATGAGTGCGGGCCGGTCGGCCCCGGGTACCGGCGCGGCCCGCCCGGGTCTGCGTTCGAGCACGGCGCCGCCGCCGGAGAGCCGCAGCACCAGGGCGGCGGTGGCCGCGGTTTTCGGCGGTTCGAGCAGCCGGCGCACGAAGGTGGTCCGGCCGGTGCCGGCCTCGCCCTCGACCAGCACCAGCCCGCGGCCACCCGTGGCGACCGACCCCAGCACGTTCCGCAGCCGTCGCTCGTTCACGCCGTCGCGCATCCGCACGTCCTTTCGCCAGTCCTCGGTGTGCGGAGCGGGCGGCGGCACCGCGTCCGAGACCGCCCGCATCCCCCCGGCGCGACCGGCGACGAGGATGAGTACGAACCTACGGCCGTCCTCGGCCGTGGGCCCGCGAATTCAGGTGCCGCTAAGGTGCCGCACACCCTGCGCTGTGGTTCCGCCGAGGTCCGGCGCTGCGGGCCCGGCGGTCGGCGGCGTGGGGCACCGGACCACTCCCGGACTGCGACGATGCCCTCGGGGTATCGCCACCGCCGAAAGGGTCTTGGACACCGCGGTCGCCCCGGCGGTGCACTCGTGAGCATGACCGAAGAAGCAGAGACCCACGGACCGCACCCCGACCCCGCCGTCTCGGTGGTGGGCCCCGACGAGGGCGAGCGGATCGTCCTGGGCACCACGCGCATGCGCATCCTGGAGGACGGCAGCCACACCGGCCACCGCCTCGCGATCGCCGAGTCGATCCTCGCCCCGCACACCCAGGGGCCGCCGCAGCACCGGCACGCCCAGCACGACGAGGGCTTCTACATCCTCGCCGGCACCGTCCGGTTCACGGTCGGGGAGGAGGAGCACGACGCCGCCGCGGGCACGCTCGTGATGGTCGCGCCCGGTGTCCCGCACACCTTCGCCAACCTGACCGACCGGCCGGCCGTCATGCTCAGCACCTTCACCCCCGACCTGTACGTGCAGTACTTCCGCGACCTCCAGGAGGTGCTGGCCGGTGGCCGGCCGCTGACACCGGAGGCCAACGTCGAGGCGATGAGCCGCTACGCGACCGAGCCGGCCGCCGGCCGGGCGTGACGCCGCCGCGCGCCCCTGTCCCGGCTGCCCGGTCCGGCCGTCAGCGCCGGGTCAGCATCGCGTCACCGTCGGGTCAGGGGCGTGCGGCACTCTGAGTGTGCGTCAAGGGGGCCGGATCGTAAGGTCCCCGGTCGGGAGAGGTGCCCGGAGCGGTTCATCGGGTGCCTGGCCAGCAATGGCCGAGCAGGGTCCTTCGGGGCCCGCGCAGGTTCGAATCCTGCCCTCTCCGCCGAGCCCGCTCGCACCCTGCGGTCCGCGTCAGTCCGCTGTCCCGTCGTCACGGAGGCGGCAGAGCAGGGTGAACTCGGCGCCCTGCGGCGCGATGCCTGCGGCGACCGCCTCGTCCAGCAGGCTGCCGTCCACGGCGACGTACTCCTCGGCCTCGCCCGGCTCGTACTCCGCGAGGAGGACCAGCGGCGTCGCGTCGGGAATCCCGGCGAGCGCCTGCCGGAGCCGGCCGACGGTCCAGGCCTCTCCTTCGAAGGAGGGAACTCCGCCTGAGTGCATGTCCGGTCCTTGTCGATCGTGGGGCGAGGTCGTCGGGAAACTGTAGGCGACCCGCCCCCGGCGTGGGCCACGCACTGCCCCCGCCGCCCCGACCGACCACGGGCTTGATCGGCGAACGGTCTCCTGCTGGTCATGTCGTGGTCATGTTGCCGGGCTAGCGTCCCTCGTTGGATACACGCCAAGCACACGGTAGGGGAAGCGGTGAACGTCCGGCTGCTACGCGCGGACCCGGCGAACGGTGCGGACGGGGACCTACGGCTCGGGCCGAAGCCGCCTCAGGTCCGGTCGACAGCACCGCCGTTGCGCCGGGAGGGCGCCGCCGGACCGCCGGTGTTGCGCAGCCGACGGCGGGTCAGGCCAGGTCCACCGCCGGTCGACGGCCGCGCCGCCGCCATGCGGTGCCCGGCTCCCGGCAACGTCCCCCCGGCCGCCGTGCCGGCCGTGCCGCGGACCGATCCGTACCCGCCGGCGAACTCGCACTGACGAAGGAACACCATGAGCAACGACGAGCCGGTGCTGTCCCGGACCGAGGCCGTCGGCCGGGTCGAACCCGCCCGCCCGGTCCGGCTCGCCACGGACGGGGTGATGCCCGCGCAGCCGGTCGAACGGCTGCTCCCGGCCGAGGAGATCACTCCCGCGCTCCGGGTCGGCACGGTCGCCACCGACGGCGTGCCCGCCGAGCCGCTGCAGCAGGCGCGGAGCATGGAGCGGCAGGCCGAGCCGCTGCAGCAGGCCCGGCTGTTCGACCCGGTGCCCGCGGAGCCGGTGCTGTCGCGGACCGAGGGCGTGCCCGCGGAGCCGATGCTGTCCCGGACCGAGGGCGTGCCCGCCGAGCGGATGCGGGACGGGATCGCGGCGCGGTCCGCCGAGGACGGCGTCCCCCTGGAGCCGCTGCGCCGGATGTCGGCCACGACGCCGGCCCAGCAGGCACAGCCCCTCACCGCGACCGACGCGGTCAAGCGCACCGGCACGTCCGCCGGTGGCGGGGGCAGCGCGGGGCAGGGGTTCCAGGTCCACCCGGAGCAGTACCAGGCCGCGGTGTCGCCGATGCTCGCCGCGTCCGAGCAGGTCCGGTCGATCTACACCTCGCTGAGCGCGTTCCTGCCCTCGTTGGAGGCACAGAACCCGTGGGGCAACGACGATTCCGGCAAGAAGTTCGCCGAGGGTGACAAGGGCTACCTGAAGTACAGCAAGGACACGCTGGACGTCATCAAGGGCCTGCCCGACGCCCTGAAGGGCATCGCCGACGGCATGAAGGCGATGGCCGAGGGCTACGAGGGCGCGGACGAGGCGATCGCCGACGCGTTCAACGGCATGGACACCGGCGCGAACCCGATCCCCGAGGCGCCGTCGCTGCCCAGCGCGCCGGTGAACAACCCCGTACACATCCCGGTGACCCCGCGGATCGTCCAGAGCGGAAGGCACTGACCCGATGGCTGTCGAACTCCCCGAGCCCCTCCAGTGGGTGCTGCTGCTGCTCGCGGGTTGCCGCTGGCCGGAGGCGGACGAGGACCAGCTCCGCGACATGGCCGACCACTGCCGCAAGGCGGCCGAGGGCCTCAAGGACGCCGCACAGAGCTCCGACGCCGCGGTCAAGCGGGCACTCGACGGACAACAGGGCGTCGCGGCCGAGGCGTTGAACACGTACTGGGCCAAGTTCGCCACCGGTAAGGGCACCCAGGAGGACCCCGGCTACCTGCCGGGTGCGGTCAATGCGCTCGACGGCATGGGCGACATGCTGGAGCAGATGGCCAACTCCGCCGAGACCGCGAAGATCCAGATCATCGCGCAGCTCGGCATCCTCGCGTTCGAGATAGCCACCGCCGAGGCCGAGGCCCCGTTCACCGCGGGCGCCTCGCTGCTCCAGGTGCCGGTGGCGATCGGGGTCAGCCGGACGGTGGTCTCCACCCTCCTGAAGACCCTGCTCAAGGAAATGATCACGATGGCGGCCAAGCAGGCCGCCCAGATGGCCGCGATCAACCTGCTCGCCCAGGGCATCGAACTCGCCGAGGGCCACCGCAAGAGCATCGACATGAAGGAGGTCGGTCAGAACGCGCTCGGCGGCGCGGTCGGCGGGGCCTCCGCCCACCTGATCGGCAAGGGCATCGGCGCCGCGGGCAAGAAGCTCGGCGCCGAGACCGCTCTGAACTCCACGGCCGGGAAGATGGCCACCGGCGCGGCCGTCGGGGTCGGCGCGGACGTCTCCACCCAGCTCATCACCACCGGCAAGGTCGACAGCGAGTCCCTGCTCGGCTCTGGCCTCTCCGGCGGCGCGGGAGCCGGGCTGCACGCCGGCGCGTCCGCGATCAAGGGCCGCGCCAACGCCCCCAAGGCCGCCGACCTGCCGCACCTGGACGGCGCGGGCGCCGGATCGCGCGGCCTCGGCGAGGACGGCCCGCCGACCTTCTCGAGGTCCGGCACCTCCTCGGGCAGCGCGGCCTACCAGGGCCCGACCGGCGGCTCCGGTGGCGATTCCGCCGCCCGCTCCGGCACCGGCTCCGGCGCGGAGGGCGGCGGGACCTCCGGCGGGGCGGGCACGGGATCGTCCCGGAGCCTGGGCGCGCCCACCGGGACGGACACCGCGGCGGGTTCGCCGTCGAACGCGGCCACCACGTCGGGCTCGGACGGGTCGCGGGTGAACGGGTTGACGCCGTTCGGCTCGGAACGAGCCGGCGAGGCGCCGCCCTCGGCGGGTACGACGGGCGGCAGCAGCCACCCTGCGCCGGCCACCACCCACGAGGCGACGGGCGGCAGTTCGGGCGCCACCGCGCGCTCGTTCGACCCGCCGACGCAGCACCCGGCCGGCAACGAGACCACGGCCGCGCCCAGCCAGGCAACGCGGCAGGAGACCGCGGCCCCGGCCCACAACACGGCGGCGACCCGCCCGGACGCGGCTGCTCCGGTGGTGTCGCACGAGCCCGCGTCCCGTACCGCACCGAGCGCCCAGGAGCCGGTGGCGCAGCAGGTCGGGCCGGAGGCCTCGCCCCGGCAGGAGCAGGCCGTGCACGAGGCGGTGACCCCGCAGGTCCGGCAGGAGCAGGCCGTGCACGAGCCGGTCACCGAGCGGGGTGCGCAGGAGCCGGTGGCGACCCGCCCGGACGCCGCCCCGGTGGCGCAGCAGGTCGGGCAGGAGGCGGCTTCGCAGGTTCGGCAGGAGCACCCCGCGCACGAGGCGGTGGCCCCGCAGGTCCGGCAGGAGCAGGCCGTGCACGAGCCCGTCACCGAGCGGGGTGCGGGCGAGCCGGTAGTACGTCCGGAGCCCCCCACCCAGCAGCAGGTCCGGCAGGACCAGCCGCTCGCGCAGGAACCGGGGGCGACCCGCTCGGACACCGCGGCGGTGGCGTCGCACGAACCGGCCCCCCGGCAGGAGCCGGGCGCGCACCAGCCGACCGAGCCGGTGGCGCAGCAGCACAGCGGACAGGACACGGCCTCCGGCCACGACCGGCCCGCGCCCGAGCCCACCGTCCGGCAGGAGCCGGCCACGCCGCAGCCGACCCCGGCGAGCGGCCACCACGAGAGCGCACCACGGGAGGCCCAGCCCGTCGAGGCCGCCGGGTCCCGGCCGGTGACCCCCGTTCACGAGCAGCCCGCGGCAGCCGGCTCCACCGCCGGGCACGCTGCTCCCACGCCGCACGAGTCCACCGCCGAGTCCACGGTTACGCCCCGGCAGGGTGGCACCGGCGCGGTGCCGAACCTGTCCGGGGTGCTCGGCAGCGCTTCCCACCTGGCCGGGGCCGGGGGCAGTACCAATCTCGACGGCGGTACCCGGATCTCCGGTGGCCAGCCGCACAGTCGGAGCGACGCCGAGCAGGTGCCGCCCGTCCAGGTCACGCCCGAGGCGTCCCCCGCGGCCGCCACCCAGAACCCGGCCGCCACCCTGCCGATGGGCAACGGGTTCGTGCCCGGCCCGGTCGCGGGCAGTGGCACCGGCGGCCACCAGGGCGGCGGCAGCCGGCCCACCTCCACCTCATCGTCCACACCGACCGCGCCCGAGCCGCCACGCACCCGGCCCGGCACGTCCGCCGGCCCCGGCGGCACCATCCGCCCGGGCGCCGGACGCGCCGGCGACACCCACCGGCCGCCGACCACCCCGCCGCCCCCACCGGTCGGCCGGGAGCACGGCGGGCAGACCGGCCCCGTCCGGCGCGCGACGGACCCTTCGCAGGTGCCCCCGCCACCGCCGGCTCCCGGCGACAGCAAGGCCCCGGCCGGGGACGGCACCACGCACCGGAACGACGGCAGCACCGACACGGGTCCGCGCCCCACCCCTCAGGTGGAGAACCGGACCGGGCGGTCGACCACCCCCGAGCAGCACGAGAGCCTCCCGTCGCCGGCCCGTCGGGCCGAGACCGAGGTCGACTTCCCGCCGCCCGGCAAGCGGGTCGCGGTGGCGGAGGACGGCCTGTGCCTGCTCCGCTCGCTGGAGACGAGCGCGCCCGACCTGCTGGGGCCGGGAACGTCGCGGCCCGGCGGGGGAGTCCGGCAGCTGCAGACCGCGGTCGAGGCCCACTTCCGCGACCTGCCCCCGGAGCGCTGGCCGACCGAGATCGTGTCCAACTACCGCGGCCACCTGCTCGCCCGGACCGACCAGAGCACGCGCGAACTGCTCGACCACCTCCCGGCCGACGTCCGGGACGGGTACGCGGGCCTGCCGCGCGCCCAGCTGCGGGAGATCGTCGGCGAGCACCTCACCCAGAACGCCCCGCCGCCCTCCGCCCGCGAACGGGAGGCGCTGCTCCGGACCGTCCGCGACTGGGAGAACCGCTGGCCGACCAACGAGGGCGAGATGCTGCCGGCAGCGGCCGCCCACGCGCTGGGCCTGCGGCTGCGGGTGGTCGGCCACGACCAGACCCCGCTGGCCGTGTTCGGGCCGCCGGACGGGCGCCCGGTGACGGTGTACCACCAGCGCAACCACTACGACGGCAGCGAGCCGGTGGCGTCCCCGGCGGCGGAGATGCACCCTCCGGCCGCCACTCAGGAGGGCACCAGGCCTCCCGTCCCGCCGAAGGCGGAGGAGAAGCCTGCGGCGGTCAAGGACCCTGCCTCGAACGACCCGAGGCCTCCCGTCCCGCCGAAGGACTCTGCCTCGAACGACTCGAAGCCCCCCGTGCCGCCGAAGGACCCTGCGCCGAACGACTCGAAGCCGCCCGTCCCGCCGAAGGACGACGAGAAGCCCGAGCCCGAGCCGTCGCACCCGCCGGCCGACGCGGAATCGCACACCCCCGCCGAGACCAAGCCGGAAACCCCTGCCGAGGCCGAGCCGCAGCCGCACCCGCCCGTGGACCCCGAGCCTCGACCCGAACCCCGACCCGAGTCGTCGCACCACGACGCCGGCCCCCGGCCGATCGCGGGCAGTGACCTGGTCGTCGGGCTGACCAGCAACGAGGCGGCCGTCCGGGACAAGGTCGTCGCCGTCCTCGAACGGGCCGTGCCGGGGGACCGGGCCGCAGCCCGCGCCTTCGCCGAGGCGTACTTCGGCCCGGCGACACTGCGCCCGATGCTCAGCGCGCTCTCCCGAGGCGAGGTCTGGACCGCGCCCTTCGAGGGCAACGGCTGGAGCGGCGCCGTCAAGCTGCGCGGCGAGGTCACGGAGTCGACGCACCTGCGCACCGAGAAGATCGAGTTCGAGAACGGCGCCGACCGGACGGTGGCGCTGGGGACCAGCCGCGACTCCCAGTGGCAGTACAACATCGGCGTCCAGGCCCGGCAGGGGCGCGGCATCGCGGAGCCGGCGGAGCTCGCCGGCTACTTCCACGACCGCGGCCAGGGCGAGGTCAACCTCGACCTCGGCGGCATGGTGGCCCGGTCGAAGACCGCCGAGCCCGCCGACGTGTTCGGCTCCACGATGCGGCTGGAGCTCGACTTCGACGGCCTGCGCCACGACGGCGTCCCGGTGCGCACCGGCGCCGGTGGGCACACCGAGGCGGTGGACCTCGGCCTGACCGTCGCGGTCCCGTCGCGACCCGCTGACGGGTCGGTCGGCGAGCTGCGGACGCCCCCGCAGCGCCTGCTGGACGGCCGGGTGGGCGGCCAGGAGATCGTGCTCGACCTGTCGCCGCACGGCGGGACCGAGGGCAACCGGCCGGTGGAGGCGCTGCTCGACCAGGTGGACCGGGCGGCCCGGCAGGAGTTCGGCAAGGACTGGCCCGCGCTGCGCGACAAGGTCCTCGCCGAGGTCGACTTCGCCCGGCTCCAGCGGGACCTGAAGAGCATGACGGCCGGCGAACCGGTCACGGTCGCGCTCACCGATCGGCGCGGACGGACGCTCGGCACGGTCGAGATCAGCGCGCGGGTCGGCGACCTCCACCAGACCGGGACCACCAAGGAGACCGAGTTCAACATCGGCACCACCGTCCAGCAGGTGCGCAGCACCGCGACCACCCGCGGGAACGCCGGGCAGTTCGGGCTGGCGACCGCCCTGAAGCCGGGATCCGCACTTCTGGGTGTCGGCGGCGCCGGACGGCTCGGCCGGGACCGGATCGAGATTGCGGGCGACAGCCGGGTCGCCCAGTTGACCAGCAAGTCCAAGGTGCCCGGCGTCCGGTACGAGGGGCCCGTGCACTTCGAGATGTCGTTCAACGGGAAGGCCGACACGCACGAGGCCGGCACCGCGGACGTCCGTCTGCTGGTCGACCGCGCGGACACCACGACCCCCGAGCCGGCCAAGCCGGAGCCCACCGAGCACGACGCCACCGCGCCCGAGGCCCAGAAGTCCCACGCCCCCGAGACCGGCAAGGTCGACGAAACCGGCAAGACGCCCGAGACCGGCAGGACCGACGAGACCGGCAGGACCGACGACAAGAGCGCCGTGCCGCCGACCCACGAGGTCACCAGCCCGCCCGACTCGGTCTGGCACGGCGGCGACGACCGCGGCGGCCTCGGCGAGACCGTCGTGGTGCGCGACCTGGAGAGCACCGCCGCGCTGCGGGCGGCCGTGGACGCCAAGGGTCGCGAGCGCTTCGGCAACGACTGGGACGGCATCCGGGACCAGGTCCTGCGCGGGTTCAGCCAGCCGAACCTGGCGGCCAAGCTGACCGGGATGACCCGCGGCGAGGCGCTCGAGGTGAAGATCCCCGGCAAGGAGAGCCTGGTGGTCACCGCGACCGCCCGGGTCGAGTCGATGACCTACCGCCGCGAGGACGGCAAGGCCGAGCTCAACACGGTCAACGAGACGAGCGCGTTCAGCGTGGACCGCCAACTGCTCGCCCGCACCGTCGCCGGCAACGGTCAGCTCGGCGGCTCCGTCGCCAAGGGCGCGCCCGGCGCCGACCTGCTCGCCACCGGGTCCGGCCAGCAGCGCGAGCGCGCCGGTGGCCAGGGCCGTCAGGCCGACCGGGTGTACGCCAACGGCAAGTACAGCGCACCGCAGGTCATCTACGGCGCCGAGCTGGCCGTGGACGTGCACTTCGGCCGGCCCGGGGAGAAGCCCGCCGCCGGCTCCGAGGTGGCGGCGCCGCTGCGCATCGAGGTGGGCATGGACGCCCGGGACACCGTCAAGGTCGAGGTGCCCCGCGGCGAGGACGGCGCGATCGCCTTCAAGCGGCCGACCGAGCCCGCCGAGGGCGGCAGGCCCGCCGACGGCACCGAGCCCGCCCGCGACGAGCGGCCCGCCGGGGAGGGCCGCGACGCCGTGGAGCTCGACCGGTTCGGTCCTCCCGGCCGCGACGCGGTCGAGCTTCCCCGCCCGGAGGCGACCCACACCGCGCCGCGCCGGATGCGCGAGCAGCACGAGCTGAACGCCTCGTACGTGGTGCACAGCCTGGGCGGCGCCGACAAGGTGCGCTCCGTGGTGGAGGACGCGGTCCGGTCCAAGTACGGCGAGCCGTCGGAGGAGGTGAAGCAGCGGATCGGCGCCACCTTCGACCGGGTCGCGCTCAAGACGCAGCTGTCCCAGCTCACCCGGGGCGGGAAGATCACCGAGACCGTCTCCGGCACGACCTGGAAGGCCGAGGTCACCGTCACGGCCAGGCTCGAGGAGGCCACCTACCACTCCACCGCGGACAAGTACGAGTTCGAGTCCGGCACCCGCACCTCGCGCGGCCAGGGCAACGTGCGCGACGTCCGCAACCGGCTGGACGGCGGCGGCCAGCTCAGGATGAAGGCGCCGTTCGTGGACGTCGCGGGCGGCTACACCTACCGCGCGGACCGCACCTACGGGCAGGGCGCGGAGACCGTCGGCTCGACCTCCAACCGGGGCAAGCACGTCGAGCCGGCCGTGTTCTTCGACGTCAACGCGGCCTACGACGTCAAGGTCACCTTCAAGCGGCTGAACGTGGCGGACGGCTCGCACACCCAGCAGGTCGACACCGTGGCGCGGGTGGCCGTCCCGATGCGCGACGCCGACCCGATGTCCGGGCCGGTCGAGCGGACCACGGAGAAGCAGCCGAAGGGCTTCGTGGAGGGGCGGCGGCTGGACTCCTCGGCGATCGTCACCGACGTCCATGCGCTGCCGGGCACGGCCCACGGAGCGGCGCCCGGCACGGCGCCCGGAACGGCACACGGGAGCGCGCACGGCGCGGCCGGCCCGGCGGCGGGCCCCCGGCGGACCCTGGGCGAGTCGATCCTCTCCCAGGTTGAGTCCGGTTGGAAGCCCGGCAGCCGGCGCCCCGGCACCGGAACACCGGACGGGCGGCCCCCGCTGGAGCGCAATCCGTTCGGCAGCGACTGGGAGGGCATCCGCAGCAAGCTGGACGAGGAGCTCACCCCCGACCGGCTCCAGTCCAGGCTGAAGGGCATGACGGCCCGGGACGAGATCGTGGTGCGGCACGGGCGCACCACCGTCCGGGTCGGCGCGGTGCTGCGGGACCGGATGGAGCACCTGGGCGACTCCGGCACCACCGAGTTCAATACCGGCACCGACGTCCAGCGCTCGTTCGCGGACGCCTCCGGCACCGGCCACGGCCACCAGGGCATCCTCGGCGCGACCGCCGCCGTCCCGGTGCCGGGCGCGCCCGTCTCGGTGACCGCGGGTGTGACCGGGACCGGGGGCGGGGGCAAGGACCACGCCGACGTGCGGAACAGCAGCACCGCGGCCGGCTCGGCGACCAAGGCCAAGCTGCCCGGCAGTGCCTACCGCGGCGAGGCGGAACTCCAGTTCACGATCACCCGCCGGCCGTGGGTGGGCGCCTCCGTCCACCAGCGGCGCACCGCGGCGATCGGGTTCGAGACCATCGTGGAATCGGGCGAGACCCTGCCGGTCCCCCCGAAGCCCTCCGAGGGCGCGCCGGCCGCCGAACGGCCGCCGCGGACGCTCCCGGTCGGGGCGCCCGAGCAGGTCGGCGTCCGGATCCCCCCGGAGCGGGTCTGGGAGACCGGGCTGCGCGACACCGACGTGCTGCGCTGGCTCGGCGACGTCGGCGGTGTCCAGGACCTGGTGCGGCTGCGCGGTCCGGAGTTCTTCGGCCGGTCGAGCTGGCAGGACATGGAGCCCGTGGTCGGGACCGTCACCTCGCACAGCCACCTCTCGGCGCTGTTCGGCACCGCGAGCCAGGGCGCCGGGGTGGCGGCGACCGTCCCCACCAAGCGGATCACGCTCGGCGGCGGCAAGGGCGTGGAGGTGGGGGTCAAGATCGTCTCGCTCGAGCACCGGGACACCGACACCGCCGTCGAACTGAGCCCGGCCAACGCCACCTCCTCCGGCACCGCCCGGTCCGACCTGTCGGCGAAGAACGCCGGCGCGCAGGGCCAGGTCGGCGCCAAGATCACCGGGGACGTCACCAACAGCCCGGCGATCACCGGCGGGGCGCAGCGGCTGTGGCGCGAGGGCGGCACCCACAGCGACTCCGGGCAGACCGTCTCCAACGGCAAGTTCGCCGCCCCGATGGCCCGTTACGCCGGTGCCGCCGAGGTGGAGGTGACGTTCTTCGACGGGAACCGCAATCCGGTCAAGGAGAAGGGCGTCGTGCCCTTCACGGTCGACATCCCGCTGTCGGAGACCACCGCGACGGACCTGCCGGGCGACCACTACCTCGCCTTCACCGAGGACCACCACGGCGGCGAGCTCCGGTCCGGCGAGGGGGTCCGGCTCCTCGACGACGTGCACCGGGCGACGGGCGGGGGCGACCGGCCGTTCGACCACGCCACCGCCACGCCCGCCGAACGCGAGCAGCTGATGGGCACCGCCCGCGTCGGGCGGGCGGCCTTCGGCGGGGAGTTCACCGCCGGCACCGAGGCCGGCGCCGCCCACATCCGGGCGACCCACCGGCTGGTCGAGCTCGCCGGCGGATCCTCGGCCGCCACCTCCGCCCTGCTGGGCGACCTGCTCGGCAGGCCGGACGGCACGGCGCTCAAGGGCGAGGAGGTGCGCAAGGTGATCGACTACGTGGAGCGGAAATCCGCCGACGGCCCGGTCGTCCTCGACGACCTCGCCGCCGGGGCGAAGGACGACTGGCCCGCGTACGAGCCGTACGACGTCCACCGCGAGCAGTGGACCGACCACGGCCCGGCCAACGAGCTCGTCACCGCCGCGATGGCGTCGGCCGCGGCCGCGGCGCGCCCGCTGCTCCAGCAGGGGCTGCCGGAGGTCGGGACGCTCCACCTCACCGTCTCGGGGGAGGGCGCGGACCTGCCGCTGCGCCGGGAGTTCGAGGTGAAGGGCGACCCTGAGGAGCAGATCCGGACGATCGAGCAGGCCACCTACCTCAAGCCGGGGACCCGGCCGAGCGAGGTGAGCGTCCGGCTGGCCGGTGCACCCGAGAGCGGTCACGACTGGGACTTCCGGGTCACCGCCCGCCCCGAGGGCAGCCGCGAACTGACGGTCCGGCACCGACGGCCGACGGAGGAGCAGCAGCCGGACGAGCAGGTCCGGACGGCCGCCGCGGCGAGCGTCGCGGCGGCGAGCGCGTTCGCCGCGGGGCGGGCCCCGGCGCCTGCGGAGCCCGCCGCGCCCGCGGTACCGGCGTGAGCCCCCTCGCGGGGGAGGCCCCGGTCCCGTCGGCCGGGGGCCGGTGACCTTCGCCGGGTGGTTCCGGGCGCCCGGTGGGCGTCCGCGGACCACCCGGCAAACATCTGTGCTTACGATGGGGGGTGACTTCGAAGCAACCGACCGAGCGAATCCGCAAGAGCCCCGAGCAGGTCCGTGCGGCCGTCCACCAGGCGGTCCTCGACCTGCTGGCCGCCCCCGACGGCGCGGAGCCCACCATCCCCGCGATCGCGCAGCGCGCCGGGGTCAACCACACCAGCATCTACCGGCGTTGGGGCAGCCGGGAGGCGCTCCTCGCGGACGTGGTCACCACCCGCCTGGAGCGGAGTTCGCCGCTGGTGGACACCGGCAGCCTGCGCGGCGACCTCACCGCCTGGGCCCAGGCCAGCGTGGACAGCATCCGCACGTCCGAGGGCCGCGTCCTGATCCGGGCCGTGGCGCTGTCCATGCCGAGCACCGCCGACACGCAGGCCGAGCGCGCCGAGCACTTCATGCGCCGGATGCGCTCGATCGAGAGCATCCGCGAACGCGCCGTCGCCCGCGGGGAGGACCCGCCGTCCCTGGAGGACATCCTCGACCAGCTGATCGCGCCGTTCTACGTCCGGGTGATCTTCGGCATCGACCCGCCGGCCGCCGGCTACCCGGAACTCCTCGTCTCCCGGCTGCTCGGTGCGCCGACCGCCCTGGACGCCGGGACCACCCCGGGCGCCGCCTGATCGTCGTACCCCGCAGGGCCGCCGCGAGGACTCAGTGGCCCGCGGCGGTGAGCGATCGGACCTCGTCGGCATAGAGCTCGGCGGGGTCGAACGCCATGCCGGTGAAGTGCCCGGCCAGTTCGAGCGAGAGCACGCCGTGCAGGCGGGTCCAGAACGCCAGGGCCAGGCGGAGCTCCGGTGACGGTGGCCGGGTCGGATCCTCCCCGGCCCGGTCGCCGTGCCAGGCCGGGCCGTCCCCTGCGCCGTCACCGTGCCAGCCGACCGGACCGCGCGGCCCGGCGGCGGCGCACGCCTCCAGCAGGTGGCCCAGGATCTCGGTGGTGATCCGCGTGGTGTCGTCGGGCGCCTCGTAGCCGGGCACGGGGGTGCCGTAGACGAGGAAGTACCGCTGGGGGTCGTCCAGGGCCCACCGGCGGAGCGCCTGTGCCAGGCCGTCGAGGTCGGTGCCGGCGGCGGTGCGGGCGGCGAAGGTGTCCGCCAGGCTGCGGTAGGCGTCCTTGACGAGCTCGGTGATCAGCTCGTCGCGGTTGGTGAAGTACCGGTAGAGGGCGGGCCCGCTCATGCCCATCTGCTTGGCGATGGCGTTGAGCGAGAGCGCGGAGGCCCCGGCCGTGGCGATCTGCCCCCAGGCGTGCTGCTTGATCTCCTCCTGCACCTGCGCCCGGTAGCGCTCGCGCGGTGTCCTCGTACCCGGCTCGCCCATGGTCCGTCTCCCTCTCCACCGTCCACCCGAAGCTTCGGTTAGAGGCTATCACTGTCGCTCTTGACACTCACGATCCGAGGGAGTTATAACTTCTAACGAACGCGAAAACATCTACGGAGGGAGAGGTGGCCATGACCACCGAACGTCGCATCGAGGTCGTCCTGCCGGGCATCGTGGCGCCGGAGGGCCTGGAGATCCGCGAGAGCGCCGTGCCGCAGCCGGCCCGCGGGCAGATCGTGGTCGCCATGGAGGCGACCGGCGTCTCGTTCGCCGAGCAGCAGATGCGCCGCGGCCGGTACTACGACCAGCCGCCGTTCCCGTTCGTGCCGGGCTACGACCTGGTGGGCCGGGTGCTGGCCACCGGCGAGGGCGTCGACCCGGGCCTGGTCGGCGTCCGGGTGGCGGCGCTGGTCAAGACCGGCGGCTGGGCCAGCCACGTGCTGCTCGACGCCGCCGACGCAGTCCCGGTTCCGGACGGCCTCACGGCGGCGGAGGCCGAGACCGTCGTGGTCAACGGCATCACCGCCTGGCAGATGCTGCACCGCACGGCCCGGGTGCGCGCCGGGCAGACCGTCCTGGTGCACGGGGCCGGCGGCGGCGTCGGCTCGGTGCTGGTCCAGCTCGCCCGCCTGGCGGGCGTGCAGGTGATCGGTACGGCCTCGGCCCGGCACCACGACGCGCTGCGGGCCCTGGGCGTCCGGCCGGTCGACTACCGCGCCGGCGACGTGCCCGCCCAGGTCCGCGAGCTGGCCCCCGGCGGGGTGGACGCCGTCTTCGACCACGTCGGCGGCCGGAGCGTCGTCGACTCCTGGCGGTTGCTCGCCCCCGGCGGCACGCTCGTCTCCTACGGCAGCGCCTCCACCCGCGACGACTCCGGCTCCAAGCAGTGGCCCGTCCTGAAGATCCTCGCCCGTACCTGGCTCTGGACCGCCCTGCCCAACGGGCGCCGCGCCCACTTCTACAACATCTGGGCGGGCCGGTCGCTGAGCAGCGACCGGTTCCGGGCCCGCCTGCGCGCCGACCTGACCGAGGTCTTCGGCGCCGTCCGCCGCGGCGAGGTCACCGCCCGCATCGCGGTCCAACTGCCGCTCACCGAAGCCGCCGAGGCACTGCGCCTGGCCGAGTCGGGCACCGTCTCCGGCAAGGTCGTCCTGACCGCCTGACGGGTCCGCCCCGTCCTCCCGCCGGCCCCCACCGCCCGTCCGAAACCCGCACCCGAAGGAGCCCCACCATGAACTCCGCCACGAACCCCACCGCGCGCCGCGCCACGCGCCGCACCCTGACCGCCGCACTGCTCGGCGCCACGGCGCTGTGCGCCGTCCTCGGCACCACCGCGGCGGCCGCGCAGCCCGCCGAGCGGCCTGCCGGCCCGTGCCTGCCGAAGGTCGTCACCGCGTGGGCGGGCGCCTGGAACGGTACCGACCCCCAGGCGCTCGGCGCCCTGTTCACCGCGGACAGCACCTACACCGACCAGGGGCTGGGCGTCACCTTCCACGGCCGGCAGGAGATCGCGGGTTGGAAGGCCCGCACCGACAGCCTGATCGAGAACGTCCACGTCACCGTGGAGGCCGTCCACCAGGACGGCTCCCACCTCACCGTCGAAGCGCTCTACGCCGGCCATCTCAAGGGCGCGCCGGAGCCGTTCGCCGTGCCGATGGCCACCCTCCTCGACCTAGGCGAGCACCACCTGATCGCCGCCGACCAGGACTACTACAGCCTCACCTCCGTCCTCGCCCAGTCCGGCCTGCCCGCCGACTGGACGCCGCCCACCCACTGACGGTGTGGCGGCGTGCAAGCTGTCGCCGTCAGCCGGCCTCCGGGGTGTCGGGGGTGCCGAGCAGTCGCGACACGAGGAGCTCCGGGTAGCCGGTGTCCGGAGGTTCGATGCCGAAGGCCGCCCGTACGTGGAACGGCGCGACGATCTGGTCGAGGATGTCCTCCAGCGACGGTGGGTGCTCACCGCGGGCGGTGGCGCGTTCGCGGATGCTCTCGATCGAGCGCATCCGGCGCCCGAAGTGCCGAGCACGCTCGGTCCAGGTGTCGGCGCCGCTCGGCATGGACAGTGCCACGGCCCGGACCAGGACGCGGCCCTCGGGTCTACGGATGCCGTCGACCCCGGCCCGCGCCCAGGCGGTGAGGTCGCCGCGCAGGCTGCCGGTGTCGCTCAGGGGTGCGGTTCGCTCCAGGTGGGTGGTGACCACGTCGGCGAGGAGCGCCTCCCGGCTGCCCCAACGCCGGTAGATGCTGGTGTGGTTGACGCCTGCTCTCTGGGCGATCGCGGGGATGGTGGGTTCCGCGCCGTCGGGGGCGGCCATCAGGTCGAGGACCGCCTGATGGACGGCCGTGCGGACCTGCTCGGGGCTCTTGCGGACACGTTCGGTCCGTGGGGTCGGGTTCATTCCACCATCGTAAGCACAGATGTTTGCTTATTGGGGTTCGGTGGGTCTACAGTCTTCCTCGCAAGCACAGATCAGTGCTTACCGTGTCTGAGGAGAGTACCGCGATGAAGCCGCTGCTGTTCCCGAACAACATCCAGTTCTGGTACGAGACCCTGC
>NZ_JBEOUL010000023.1:0-122774 GCF_040304075.1 Kitasatospora sp. NPDC094015 | reverse complement strand
GGCGTTGACTTTTGGCACGCTGTTGAGTTCTCAAGGAACGGACACTTCCTTCGGACCGCCTTCCAGCGGGCCCTCCGGGCGCTTCGTTCTTTCGTGATTCGAGCTTATCAGATCCGTTTGCCAGGTTTTCACCGGGCTTTTGTGTGTCCGACACTCTCTGTTCATCACCGGCTCGCGGCGACTCGGCCAACCATAGCGGCCCTCGGGCCGTGCGCCTAATCGGGTTGCGCCGGTGTCACTCGTATGGCTGCAGGGAGTGGGAGCCGTGCGGGGGCGGGTGGGGCGATCGTCGCAGCTCACCCGGATGCCGTAGAGTGCGGCGCGTTGGCCAAGAGGACTAGACCACTTGGGCGCCCGCGGGCCGGTAGCCCGCCTGGGCGGGGCTCGATTCGTGCACGGTCGTGTGCGCGGGCCGCGTGACGGGCGAGCAGGGATGTGGGCGCTATATGACGAGATGTCCGAAGTTGACATAATTTAGGCTTCAGTCGTTGTACGAGCCGCCGTTCGGCGGCCACACGCGCTGTACTCCGCACCTGGGAGGCTCCACCATGACCACTGTGACGTCGCCGCTCGCCGGTCGCGCCGTCGGGCTCGCCGCCGTGCCCGACCCCGTCTTCGCCGGCGCGATGGTGGGCCCCGGCACCGCGATCGACCCGGTGCGCGAGCCCACCGAGGCCGTGGCGCCGGTGGACGGGCTGGTGGTCTCGATGCACCCGCACGCCTTCGTGGTGATGGACGACGCCGGGCACGGCGTGCTCACCCACCTCGGCATCGACACCGTGCAGCTGAACGGCGAGGGCTTCGAGCTGCTGGTGAACAAGGGCGACCAGGTCCGCCGCGGCCAGCCGGTGATCCGGTGGAACCCGGCCGCGGTCGAGGCCGCCGGGAAGTCCCCGATCTCGCCGATCGTGGCGCTGGAGGCACCGGCCGAGGCGCTGACGGCGGTCGCCGAGAGCGGCGTCGTGCCGGTCGGCGGCGACCTGTTCACCTGGAACTGACGGTGCTGGAAGGAACGCAGGAGATGGAACAGTCGCTGCGCGGCGTAGGTGTCAGCCACGGGGTCGCGATCGGCCAGGTGCGGCACATGGGGACGGCCGTGCTGGAGCCGCCGGCCACCCGGATCGCGACCGAGGACGCACCGCGCGAGCAGGCCAGGGCGCAGACCGCCGTGGATGCCGTCGCCGCCGACCTGATCGCCCGCGGCAACCTGGCCGGCGGCGAGGCGCAGGCCGTGCTGGAGGCCCAGGCGCTGATGGCGCAGGACCCGGAGCTGATGGCCGACGTCAGCCGGCGGATCGCGGTCGGCAGCACGGCCGAGCGCGGGGTGTACGACGCCTTCGCCGCGTACCGGGCGCTGCTCGCCTCGGCCGGGGACTACCTGGCCGGGCGGGTCGCCGACCTGGACGACGTGCGCAACCGGATCGTGGCCCGGCTGCTCGGGGTGCCGATGCCGGGTGTGCCGGACAGCGACGAGCCGTACGTGCTGTTCGCGCGGGACCTGGCGCCGGCCGACACCGCGCTGCTGGACCCGACGCTGGTGCTCGGGTTCGTGACCGAGGAGGGCGGGCCGACCAGCCACAGCGCCATCCTGGCGCGGGCGATGGGCGTGCCGGCCGTGGTCGCGCTGCCGGGCGCCGCCGGGGTGGCCGAGGGCACCGTGGTCGCGGTGGACGGCAGCTCGGGCGACGTGCTGCTGGAGCCGACCGTGGCGAAGCAGGACGAGCTGCGCCGGCAGGCGGCCGAGCGGAAGGCGGCGCTGGCCGCCTCGACCGGGCCGGGCCGGACCTCGGACGGGCACCGGGTGCCGCTGCTGGCGAACATCGGCGGGCCGGCCGACCTGGCGGCGGCGCTGGAGGCCGGCGCCGAGGGTGTGGGCCTGTTCCGCACCGAGTTCCTGTTCCTCGACGACTCGGCGAAGGCGCCGACCGAGGAGAAGCAGGTCGAGGCGTACCGCACGGTGCTGGAGGCCTTCCCGGAGAGCCGGGTGGTGGTCCGGGTGCTGGATGCGGGGGCCGACAAGCCGCTGGACTTCCTGACGCCGGCGGACGAGCCCAACCCGGCGCTCGGCGTGCGCGGTCTGCGCACCCTGCTGGACCACCCGGAGGTGCTGCGCACCCAGCTGCGCGCACTGGCGACGGCCTCGGCCGGGCTGCCGGTGCACCTCGAGGTGATGGCGCCGATGGTGGCCGACCGGGTGGACGCGAAGGCGTTCGCGGACGCCTGCCGGGAGGCGGGACTGGAGGCCAAGTACGGCGCGATGGTCGAGATCCCCTCGGCCGCGCTGCGGGCCCGGTCGGTGCTGCAGGAGGTCGAGTTCCTGTCGCTGGGCACCAACGACCTGGCGCAGTACACCTTCGCGGCCGACCGGCAGGTCGGGGCGCTGGCGCGGCTGCAGGACGCCTGGCAGCCGGCGCTGCTGGACCTGATCGCGCTGTCCGCGGACGCGGCGAAGTCGGTCGGCAAGAGCTGCGGGGTGTGCGGTGAGGCCGCCTCGGACCCGCTGCTGGCCTGCGTGCTGACCGGGCTGGGGGTCACCAGCCTGTCGATGGGCGCCGCGTCGATCCCGTACGTGCGCACCGCGCTGGCCCGGTACACGCTGGCGCAGTGCCGCCGGGCGGCGGAGGCGGCGCGGGCCGCCGACACCGCCGACCAGGCGCGGGCCGCGGCCCAGCAGGTGCTGTCCGGGGAGTGATCCCGGGACGGGTGAGGGAGGAGGGGCGCTGCCACCGTGGGGGTTGGCAGCGCCCCTCCGGGCTGTTCAGGACCGGCGGGAGCGGCCGAGCTCCTCGAAGAACCTCAGGTGGTCGAGGTTGTCCACCGAGCCGGGGTTGACCGCCTGGGCGAGCGGGGTGCCGGACAGCAGCCGCTTGACCGGCACCTCGATCCGCTTGCCGGTGAGGGTGTGCGGGAGGCCGGTGACGGCGATGACCTCGTCGGGGACGTGGCGCGGGGAGAGCTCGGTGCGCAGCGAGGTGCGGATGCGGCCGATCAGCTGCTCGTCCAGCTCGGCGCCGGGGGCGAGGACGACGAAGAGCGGCATCCAGTAGCCGCCGCCGGGCTCCTCGAGGCCGATCACCAGGGACTCGGCGATCTCGGGGAGGCGCTCGACGACCTCGTAGATGTCGGCGGAGCCCATCCGGACGCCCTGGCGGTTGAGGGTGGAGTCGGAGCGGCCGTGGATGACCACGGTGCCGCGGGAGGTGACGGTGATCCAGTCCCCGTGGCGCCAGGTGCCGGGGTACATGTCGAAGTAGCTGTCGTGGTAGCGGGTGCCGTCGGGGTCGTTCCAGAAGCCGGTGGGCATCGAGGGCAGCGGCTTGGTGACGACCAGCTCGCCGACCTCGTCGGTGTGCGGCTTGCCCTGGACGTCCCAGGACTCGACGGCGGCGCCGAGGCAGGGGGCCTGGATCTCGCCGAGGTGGACCGGGAGGGTGGGCACGCCGCCGACGAAGCAGCTGCACACGTCGGTGCCGCCGCTGACGGAGGCGAGCCAGATGTCCTGCTTGACCTCGTCGTAGATCCACTGGAAGCCGTCGGGGGGCAGCGGGGAGCCGGTGGTGCCGAGGCAGCGGACGGCGGAGAGGTCGAGGTCGCGGCCGGGGTGCAGGTCGGCCTTGCGGCTGGCGATCACGTACGCGGCGGAGGTGCCGACCACGGTGGCGCGGGTGCGGGCGGCGACCGACCAGAAGGCGCCGGTGTCGGGGTGGCCGGGGCTGCCGTCGTAGGTGACGATCGTGGCGCCGACGAGCAGGCCGGCGACCAGGAAGTTCCACATCATCCAGCCGGTCGAGGTGTACCAGAGGAAGCGCTCGCCGGGGCCGAGGTCGAGGTGCAGGCCGGCCTGCTTGAGGTGCTCCAGCAGGATGCCGCCCTGGCTCTGCACGATGGCCTTGGGCAGGCCGGTGGTGCCGGAGGAGTAGAGGACCCAGAGCGGGTGCTCGAACGGGACCGGTTCGAAGGCCGGCTCGACCTGGTCGGCGGTGAGGTCGGCCCAGGCGAGGGCGCCGTCCGGGGTGGCGCCGCCGAGCAGGGGGACGTGCACGACGGTGTGCAGGGAGGGGAGTTCGCGGCGCAGTTCGGCGACGACCTCGGTGCGGTCGTGGTTCTTGCCGCCGTAGTGGTAGCCGTCGACGGCGATCAGGACGGCGGGTTCGAGCTGCTGGAAGCGGTCGAGCACGCTGCGGGCGCCGAAGTCGGGGGCGCAGGATGTCCAGACGGCGCCGATCGAGGCGGCGGCGAGCAGCGCGACGACGGCCTGCGGGATGTTGGGCAGGTAGCCGGCGACCCGGTCGCCGGGGCGCACGCCGCGGGCGCGCAGGGCGGCGGCGAGCGAGCCGACCTGGCGGTTCAGCTCGTGCCAGGTGACCGCGACGGGCTGCTCGGTGGTCTCGTCCAGGTGGAGGATCGCGGCCTCGTCGCGGAAGGCCGGGTCGGCGGCGCGGCGCAGCAGGGCGGCGGCGTAGTTGAGCCGGGCGCCGGGGAACCAGCGGGCGCCGGGCATGGCGGCGTCGGCGAGGACGGTCTCGGGCTCGGTGTCGAAGGGGACGTCGTACCACTCGGCGACGGCCTGCCAGAAGCGGCCGAGGTCCTCGGTGGACCAGGCGTGCAGGGCCGCGTAGCGGGTGGCGGCCTGCTCGTCGTCGGCAGTGGGGGCGAGCGGGGCGGCCGGGGCTCCGTGGTGCTGGGCGGCCCAGGCCTGGAACCGGACGATCTCGCTGGCGGCGGCGCGGGCGGGGTCGGGGCGCCAGAGCGGCTGGTCCTTGGGTGGGGTGCTCACGGTGGTGGTCTCCCGGCCGGTGGGTGCGGACGGGTGCTGCTCGTGGCGGACCCGCCCTAGGGACGCTGACGGACCAGACCCTGCCACGTGATCGTCGGCCGCGCCAGGGTCCGCCGCGCCACTGCGCGCCGCTGGTCAGTGGGGGTCGGGCACAGGGTGGTCGTACGAGCCCCGGAACCAGGCCGCGCTGACCCGGGTGTGGAAGGGGAAGGCGAGCGGGGTGTGCGGGTCGGCGAGCTGCCAGCCGTCGGTCTCCTCGGTGGGGACGGAGGGGGGCAGGTCGGCGAGCGGGCGGGCGGGGAGCAGGCCGAACAGGCAGAGGAAGCCGCCGGCGGCGTCGGAGTCGGTGGCGACCAGGGTGACGTCGGCGGCGTCGGCCTCGATGCCGGTCTCCTCGCGGAGTTCGCGGACGGCGGCCTGCTGCCAGCTCTCGCCGAAGTCGACGTAGCCGCCGGGCAGGGCGAGTTCGCCGAGGCCGGGTTCGATGGTGCGGCGGATGACGACCAGGCCGGGGTCGCCGTCGGGCCGGTGGACCGGGAGCAGGACGACGGTGACGGGCAGCGGGTTGCGGTAGCTGATCTCGGTGCAGCCGGTGCAGGTGCGGGGCCAGCCCTCGGTGTTCGGCGGGTACGGCGTTCCGCACCAGTGGCAGTGCGAGTTGGGTCGGTGGGCGTGCGCGCTCGTCATGGGACGGATGGTAGTGCGGCGGGGGCGGGTGGGTCAGGGGTTCCGCTGCTCGCGGCCGGGGCGCAGCAGCGGGGGGTGCAGGAGGTGGGCGGGGCCGGCGCGGTAGTGGCGGGCGCGGGGGCCGCCGCGGGTGCCGCCGCGGTCGGTGGTGGTGCCGGTGGGTTCGACGAAGCCGGGGACGGAGAGCACCTTGCGGTGGAAGTTGCCGGGGTGCAGGGGTTCGCCCCAGACGGCCTCGTAGACGGCGCGCAGTTCGGGGATGGTGAAGGTGGGGCCGAGGAAGGCGGTGGCCAGCGGGCGGTACTCGAGTTTGGCGCGGGCCCGGTCGAGGCCGTGGCCGAGGATGGCGGCGTGGTCGAAGGCGAGCGGGGTGCGGCCGTCGTCGCCGGTGGCGGGCAGATCGAGGGTGTCGACCGGGTGCCAGGCGGCGGCCGCGGCGTCGGTGCCGGCGGTGGGGGCGGGCAGGTCGGGGGCGAAGGCGAGGTGGGCGACGGAGACCACGTGCATCCGGGGGTCGCGGTCGGGGTCGCCGAAGGTGCCGAGCTGTTCGAGGTGGACGCGGTCGAGCGCGGCGGTGGCGTCGGTGCCCTGCAGGCCGGTCTCCTCGGCGAGTTCGCGGGCGGCGGCGTGGGCGAGGTTCTCCCGGCCGGCCCGCAGGAAGCCGCCGGGCAGCGCCCAGTGGCCCTGGAAGGGGGGTTCGGCGCGCTGGACGAGGAGGACGGCGAGGCGGCCGGCGCGCAGGGTGAGGGCGACCACGTCGACGGTGACGGCGACGGGGGCGAAGGCGCGCGGGTCGTAGGCGGCGAGCCAGTCCTGCTCGGAGGCCGGTGGGTGTGCGGACATCGGGGCCTCCCACGGGTCGGGGCCGGTCGTACTCACTGTGAGGTCAACATAGTGCACCGGGGCGGGGTGGGGCGTGCCTACAGTGACGGAGGGGCCCGCTGGTGCCAGGAGGTGTGCGGTGACCGGAGCGCAGGCGCGGTCGTTGGCGGCGGCGCTGGCGGACGGGGCGGTGGTGCTGGACGGCGGGTTGTCGAACCAGCTGGCGGCGGCGGGGCACGACCTGTCGGACGCGCTGTGGTCGGCGCGGCTGCTGGTGGACCGGCCGCGGGCGCTGGTGGCGGCGCACCTGGGGTACTTCCGGGCCGGGGCCCGGGTGGCGATCAGCGGGAGCTACCAGGCGAGTTTCGAGGGGTTCGCCCGGCGCGGGGTGGGGCGGGCCGGGGCGGCGCGGTTGATCGCGTCGAGCGTGTCGCTGGCGCGGGAGGCGGCCGTGCTGGCCGAGCGGGACGGGCGGGGGCGGCGCTGGGTGGCGGCGTCGGTGGGGCCGTACGGGGCGGTGCTGGCGGACGGGTCGGAGTACCGGGGACGGTACGGGCTGAGCGTGGCGCAGCTGGAGCGGTGGCACCGGCCGCGGTTGGAGGTACTGGCGGCGGCGGGTCCGGACGTGCTGGCGCTGGAGACCGTGCCGGACGTGGACGAGGCGCGGGCGCTGCTGCGGGTGGTGCGGGGGCTGGGGGTGCCGGTGTGGCTGTCGTACAGCGTGGCGGGTGACCGGACCAGGGCGGGGCAGCCGCTCGAGGAGGCGTTCGCGGTGGCGGCCGGGGTGCCGGAGGTGGTGGCGGTGGGGGTGAACTGCTGCTCGCCGGCGGACGCGGACCGGGCGGTGCCGGTGGCGGCCGGGGTGACGGGGCTGCCGGTGGTGGTCTACCCGAACAGCGGGGAGCGCTGGGAGAGCGGGCGGGGGTGGGTGGGCGAGCCGACGTTCCGGCCCGGCCGGGTGGCGGGGTGGGTGGCCGGCGGGGCCCGGCTGGTGGGCGGGTGCTGCCGGGTGGGCGAGGCGGAGATCGCGGCGCTGGCGGGCGCGGTGCGGGGGCGGACCGGGCACGGTGGGCCGGGCCGCGGGGGACGTTGATCGGGAAAGGTGCACGCACGGCCTGCGGCCTGGCAGACTCATGGCGATACTCTTGCGGTCGACATTGTCGACCGTCTGTCAGGGAGGTAGCCGATGCCCGGCCCGATCCAGTCGCTCTCCCGGGCCGCCGCGATACTGCGGCTGCTGGCCGGAGGCGAGCGCCGGCTCGGCCTGTCCGAGGTCGCCACGGCGTTGGACCTGGCCAAGGGGACCGCCCACGGGATCCTGCGCACCCTCCAGCAGGAGGGCTTCGTCGAGCAGGACGCGGAGAGCGGAAAGTACCAGCTGGGCGCCGAGCTGCTGCGGCTCGGCCAGAGCTACCTGGACGTGCACGAGCTGCGCGCCCGGGCGCTGGTGTGGGCCGACGACCTGGCCAGGGCCTCCGGCGAGACCGTCTACCTGGGCGTGCTGCACCAGCGCGGGGTGCTGATCGTGCACCACGTGTTCCGCCCCGACGACACCCGGCAGGTGCTGGAGGTGGGCTCGATGCAGCCGCTGCACAGCACCGCGCTGGGCAAGGTCCTGCTGGCGTACGACCCGGTGGCGCGCGGCGAGCTGGGCGAGGGCCCGCTGGAGTCGTACACGCTGCGCACGCTGACCGACCCGGCCGACGTGGACGCCGAGTGCGCGCTGATCCGCGAGCGGGGCTGGTCGGACTCGGTGGAGGAGACCTGGGAGGGGGTGGCCTCGATCGGGGCGCTGATCCAGGACCGGCGGCGCAATCCGGTGGGTGCGGTGTGCATCTCCGGCGCGGTGGAGACGGTCTGCGAGGACGGGTTCGTGAAGCCCTCGCTGGTCGCCTCGGTGCGCAGCGCGGCGCGGGCGATCTCGCGCGACCTCGGCGCGGGGCGGTTCTGAGCCCCGGTTCCCCCTCCTGATCCGTGCGCGAAGGCGCGGGCGGGCCCCCTGCGGGCCGCCCGCGCCTTCGCGTTTCCGGGGTCCGCGCGGGGTGTCATGGAGCGATGAGTCACAGGTACGTAACCCTGCCTTGACGCAGGGGAGGCCGGAGAGAGAAGCTTCCGCATGTCGGTCGACAATGTCGAACGACGGTTGGACCGGATCGCACTCCCCCGCGCTCACCCGCTCAGCGGTCAGTCCAGCCGCCCCCCGGTACGAATCCCCGGGACGGGATCCGTACCGCCTGCCCCCACCCTTGCTCCGGACCATTCGGACATAGGAGCCAGACAGACGAAGGAGTCTGTGTGTCCGCGTTCTCCAACGGCGACATCTTTGTCGGCGAGACCCTCGGTACTGCCGCACTGATACTCCTGGGCGGTGGCGTCTGCGCCGCCGTCACTCTCAAGAAGTCCAAGGCGATCAACGCCGGCTGGCTGGCCATCACCTTCGGCTGGGGCTTCGCGGTCATGATCGCCGCCTACATGTCCGCCCCGAAGTCCGGCGCGCACCTGAACCCGGCCGTCACCCTGGCCATCGCCGCCGACACCGGCGAGTGGAGCAAGGTGCCGCTCTACCTCGGCTCCCAGCTGCTCGGCGCGATGATCGGCGCGGTCCTGGTCTGGGCCACCTACCTCGGACAGTTCCGGGCCAACGAGGAGCCGACGCTCGGCATCTTCTCGACCGGTCCCGAGATCCGGAACCCGTTCCAGAACCTGCTGACCGAGGCCATCGGCACCTTCGTGCTCTGCCTCGCGATCCTCACCCAGGGCCTCAACAAGGGCCTCGGCCTCTCGGGCACCGGCATCCTGATCGTCGCCCTCACCGTCGTCGGCATCGGCCTCTCGCTCGGCGGCCCGACCGGCTACGCGATCAACCCGGTCCGTGACCTGGGCCCGCGCATCGTCCACTCGCTGCTGCCGATCCCCCACAAGGGCGGCTCCGACTGGTCGTACGCCTGGATCCCGGTGGCCGGTCCGATCATCGGCGGTCTGCTGGCCGGTGGCTTCTACCACCTGGCCTTCTAGTCCGGGTTTGCCCGACGCCCGTGCACGGGGACTGACCTCAGGTCAGGCCCGCCCACCCCGAACCCCTCATCCCGAGCCGAGGACTTCATGACCATCACCGGAACCCCCGCCGGCAACTACATCGCCGCGATCGACCAGGGCACGACCTCCAGCCGCTGCATCATCTTCGGCGCCGACGGCCGGATCGTCGCCGTCGACCAGCAGGAGCACTCGCAGATCTTCCCGCAGCCCGGCTGGGTCGAGCACGACGCCGCCGAGATCTGGACCCGGGTCCGGTCGGTGGTGCGCGGTGCGCTGGAGAAGGCCGGGCTGACCAAGGACGACATCCGCGCGATCGGTATCACCAACCAGCGCGAGACCACCGTCCTGTGGGACAAGAACACCGGTGAGCCGGTGCACAACGCGCTGGTGTGGCAGGACACCCGGACCGAGGCGCTCTGCCGCGAGCTGGGCCGCAACGTCGGCCAGGACCGCTTCCGCCGCGAGACCGGCCTGCCGCTGGCCAGCTACTTCGCCGGCCCGAAGATCCGCTGGCTGCTGGACAACGTCGAGGGCCTGCGGGAGCGCGCCGAGGCCGGCGACATCCTGTTCGGCACCATGGACACCTGGGTGATCTGGAACCTCACCGGTGGCGTCGACGGCGGCAAGCACATCACCGATGTGACCAACGCCAGCCGCACCATGCTGATGAACCTCTCCACCCTGGCCTGGGACGAGAAGATCGCCGAGTCGATGGGCGTGCCGATGGCCGTCCTGCCGGAGATCCGCTCCTCCGCCGAGGTCTACGGCCACGCGGTCGGCGACCTGGAGGGCGTGCCGGTCGCCTCCGCGCTGGGCGACCAGCAGGCCGCGCTGTTCGGCCAGACCTGCTTCAGCGAGGGCGAGGCCAAGTCGACCTACGGCACCGGCACCTTCCTGCTGCTGAACACCGGCGAGAAGATCGTCAACTCGTACCACGGCCTGCTCACCACGGTCGGCTACCGGATCGGCGACCAGGCCCCGGTGTACGCCCTGGAGGGCTCGATCGCGGTCACCGGCTCGCTCGTGCAGTGGCTGCGCGACCAGCTGGGCATCATCTCGACCGCGGCCGAGATCGAGACCCTGGCCAACACGGTCGAGGACAACGGCGGCGCCTACTTCGTGCCGGCCTTCTCCGGCCTGTTCGCCCCGTACTGGCGCTCCGACGCCCGCGGCGTGATCGCCGGCCTCACCCGGTACGTCACCAAGGGCCACCTGGCCCGCGCCGTGCTGGAGGCCACCGCCTGGCAGACCCGCGAGGTCGTCGACGCCATGCAGAAGGACTCCGGCGTGGAGCTCACCGCCCTCAAGGTCGACGGCGGCATGACCTCCAACAACCTGCTGATGCAGAACATCGCGGACGTGCTCGACGCCCCCGTCGAGCGCCCGTACGTGGCCGAGACCACCGCCCTCGGCGCGGCCTACGCGGCCGGCCTGGCGGTCGGCTTCTGGCCCGACCTCGACACTCTGCGGGCCAACTGGCACCGCGCCGCCGAATGGACTCCCCGGATGGACGAGACCACCCGGGAGCGCGAGTACAAGAAGTGGCTCAAGGCCGTGGAGCGCACCATGGGCTGGGTGGAGGAGGACGAGCAGAACTGACCGGCACACCGGCCGGGGCCACGGGCCCCGGCCGGTCGTTCCGGTTTCGCACCCGGCCCGCCGCACCGGGCCGACCGGCCTGCAGCACAGGCCGCACCGCACACCGAGAGGAGAAACGGCGCCGCCCGACCCGCGCCGCCGTACACACACCATGGCAACCATCCCGACCCTGGGCGCCGAGCGCACCGCCGGCCGTACCGCCTCCCGCGCCGAGACCCGCGAACTGCTGGGCAAGGCCACCTACGACCTGCTGGTGATCGGCGGCGGCATCCTCGGCACCGCCACCGCCTGGACCGCCGCCCAGGCGGGCCTCAAGGTCGCCATGGTCGACGCCGGCGACTTCGCCGGCGCCACCTCCAGCGCCTCCTCCAAGCTGGTCCACGGCGGTCTGCGCTACCTGCAGACCGGCGCGGTCAAGCTGGTCGCGGAGAACCACAAGGAGCGCCGCGCGCTGGCCACCGACGTGGCCCCGCACCTGGTGAACCCGCTGACCTTCTTCGTCCCGGTCTACAAGGGCGGCCCGCACAGCGCCCCCAAGCTCGGCGCCGGCGTCTTCCTGTACTCCGCGCTGTCCGCCTTCCGCGACGGCATGGGCCGGGTCTCCACCGCCGCGCACGCCGCCCAGCAGGTGCCCGCGCTGCGCACCGAGGGGCTGCAGGCCGTCGCCGTCTACGGCGACCACCAGATGAACGACTCCCGGGTCGCCGTGATGACCGTCCGGGCCGCCGTGGACGCGGGCGCCGTCGCGCTCAACCACGCCGAGGTCACCGGCCTGCGGTTCACCGGCACCCGGGTCACCGGCGCCGAGCTGAAGGACCGGCTGGACGGCACCGAGTTCGGCGTCAGCGCCCGCCTGGTGCTCAACGCCACCGGCCCGTGGGTCGACCACCTGCGCCGGATGGAGGACGCGGGTGCGGCCCCGTCCATCCGCCTCTCCAAGGGCGCCCACGTGGTGGTCAAGCGCCGCAGCCCGTGGCGCGCGGCGCTCACCATCCCGATCGACAAGTACCGCGTCTCCTTCGCCATCCCGTGGGAGGACCACGTCCTGCTCGGCACCACCGACGAGGAGTACACCGGCGACCCGCAGGACGTCCGCGCCACCGAGGCCGACATCGACCAGATCATGGACGAGGCCGGCCACGCGATCCGCGACGAGCACCTCGACCGCGACCTGATCACCTACTCGTTCGCGGGCCTGCGGGTGCTGCCCGGCGGCCCCGGCGACACCGCCGCCGCCAAGCGCGAGACCGTGGTCACCGAGGGCCGCGGCGGCATGCTGTCGGTGGCCGGCGGCAAGTGGACCACCTACCGGCACATCGGGCGCACCGTGCTGGAGAAGCTCAAGCACGTGCCCGGCACCGGCCTGGCCGAGGACGTCTCGCCGTTCCCGGCGACCGTGCCGCTGCCCGGCATCGGCGCCCCGAACGCCGTGGCACACCGCCTGCTGATGGACCGCGAGGCCGGCTCCCGGATGGAGCCGCTGGTCGCCAAGCACCTGGCCAGCCACTACGGCACGCTCTCCTTCGACATCGCGCGCCTGATCGCCGACCGCCCCGAGCTGGGCGAGCCGATCCACGCCGACGGCCCCGACGTGTGGGCCCAGGTCGCGTACGCCGCCGACAGCGAGTGGGCGTACACCGTGGACGACGTGCTGCGCCGCCGCACCACCATGACGGTGCGCGGCCTGGACACCGACGAGGTGCGGGCGAAGGTGGAGTCCTTCCTCGCGGAGCGCCGCCAGGGCTGACCACACCGACGGCCGGAGCCGCCCCGCGGGACTTCCCGCGGGGCGGCTCCGTCGTTCCGGTCGGCGGCGTGCGGCTCGGTCGTTCCGGCCGGCGGCCGTGGCCGGTGGGCGGCTCAGGCCCGGCGGTGGGTGCCGCGGCGGCGCTGGGAGGCGAACACCGCCCCGCCGATCAGGATCAGCCCGGTGCCGGCGGTCAGGGCCATCAGCTCGGTGCCGTCGGCGCCGGTGGAGGCGAGCTCGGGACCGGTGCTCGGGTGCGCGGACGCCGGGTGCGGGGTGCTCGCGGACGGGCTGGGCGCGGCGGTCGGCGTTTCCGGGCGGGAGGCGCTCGGGGTGGCGCTCGGCGTCGGCGTGGCGGTCCGGGTCGGGGCGGGCGTGGCCGGCGCGGGGGCCGGGGTGGCGGCCGTGACGGTGCCGAGCACCACGGCGGTGTACGGCGCCAGGGTGATCCGGCAGGTGCCGCCCGGGCAGTCGGCGTGGTCCGGCGCGCCGGGGGTGAAGCTGCCGTCGGCGGCGACCGAGGCGCCCTGGATGGTCACCCCGGTCTTGGCGTCGAGGCCGGGGGCGGTCATGGTGAGCACCGACACCCGGGTCGCCGACCCCACCTGCACGCCGAGGGTGGCGGGTGCGCCGTCGAGGTTCTCCAGCAGGACCCGGGTGGTGCCGTCGGCGTTGCGCACGGCGTGCGCGGCCAGGTTGCCGCCGCCGGAGATCTTCGCCGGCACCACCTTGCCGGTGCCGAGCTGGTGGGCCAGCAGCATGCCGTAGTAGGACGGCGCGGCGGTGTAGTGGCGCTTGCCGTCGGACAGGATCGGGCTGTAGGCGTTGCCCAGGGCGCCGGTCAGGTAGGTGCCGGAGAGCCCGCCGTGGATGTTGACCCCGGCGGCGCCGTGCTCGGCCGCGGTGAGCAGGAAGTCCGCCATCCACAGTGCGGAGGCGTAGCCGTCGGTGACGCCCGCGATGCCGCCGCAGGAGATCGAGTTGGTCTCCGAGAGCCGCAGCGGGACGCCGAGGCCGGCGGCGGTGGCGGACAGCTTGCCGATGGTGCTCGCCGCCGCCGAGGCGCGCTCACGGGAGAGCAGGCCGGCCGCCGTGGCGTCCTTCGACCTGCAACCGCTGATCGCGTAGTAGTGCTGGTCGAGCAGGCCGATCTTCCCCTTGGCCCAAGCCGCGTAGGCGGGCAGCATCCCGGTACTGGCCAGGTCCGGGCCGGCGAACGGGACCTGCGGGGCGCCCTTGCGGACGGCGTCCAGGCAGCGTTGGGCGTCGGCCGGCAGGTCGTCGGACCCGTAGCCGGCCGGGCGGTAGCCCTTGCTCTGCCAGCTGCTCGGCTCGTTGCCGCAGGCGAGGGCCGTCAGGGCGGGGCCGAGTGCGGCGCTGACCGCGGCCACGTCCTTGGTGACGGCGGCGGCGTCGAAGCGGGCGCCGTTCTCGGAGTAGATCACCCGCCAGCCGGTGGCGTCGGTGAGCCGGCGCAGCGCGGCCAGCGCCTCGGGCGAGGAGGTTTTGAAGTCCTTGTCCACCGTGTTGCCGCCGAAGCGCAGCACGCCGGGACCGAGGTTCTTCAGCAGCTGCGGGTAGCTGCCCTGGGCGTCGAACTCGCCGCTCTCCAGGTGGGTGGACTCGTAGGAGAAGCCGAGGAAGTCGGCGGGCAGGGTGCCGATCGCGGCCTGGTCGGCGCCGATGGTGACGGTGGCCTCCGCGGGGGTGGCCTTCGGCGGCGCCGCGGCGGCGGTCGGCGCGGTCAGCAGGACCAGCGCCACGGCGCTGAGCAGCGAGGCGCTCTTCGGCAGGGCCACGGTGAGGTGCCACCCATCTGTCGGTCGGGGCCCGGGCGGCGGCCCGCCGCGGGCTCGGGCCCGGCGGTCGTCGCCGGACACCGCCATGCGGAACGGCCTGCGGCGCCGGCGGGTTCACCGGGTCGGCACACGAACGGTTGCGCGGGCGGACCGGGTTGACGGTGGGTCACCCCGGGGCAGGCCTCGTCGGGTACGGCGCAGGGGCACCCGGTGGCCCGGGTGCCCCTGCGCGCCGCCCGTACGGCGGTCAGACGATCAGACTCAGCGGCATGATCAGGGCGATGGCGACCACCGAGATCACCGTCTCCATCACCGACCAGGACTTCACGGTCTGGCCGACCGACATCCCGAAGTACTCCTTGACCAGCCAGAATCCGGCGTCGTTGACGTGCGAGAAGAACAGCGAGCCGGCGCCGATGGCGAGCACCAGCAGGGCCGCGTGGGTGCTGGAGAGGTCGGCGGCGAGCGGGGCCACGATGCCGGCCGCGGTGATGGTGGCGACCGTGGCCGAGCCGGTGGCCAGCCGGATCAGGACGGCGATCAGCCAGCCGAGCAGCAGCGCCGAGATGTGCCACTTGCCGGCCCACTCGCTGACCGCGTTGCCGACGCCGACGTCGATCAGGGTCTGCTTGAAGCCGCCGCCGGCGCCGACGATGAAGACGATGCCGGCGATCGGGGCGAGCGAGCGCTCCAGCGTGCGGGAGATCCGGGCCTTGTCGAAGCCGGCCGCCCGGCCGAGGGTGACCATGCCGAGCAGGGTGGCGGCGAGCAGGGCGATCAGCGGCGAGCCGATGAAGTCGAAGATCCGCTGGAGGGTGGCCTTCGGGTCGTCGATCACCACGTCCACCAGGGCCTTGCCGAGCATCAGCACCACCGGCAGCAGGATGGTGGCGAGCACGGCGGCGAACCGCGGGGTGTGCTCGGGGCGTTCGGCCGCGCTGTCTTCGGCCTCGGTCCCGGCGGCCTTGGTCCCGGCGGGGGCGTCGGCGGCGGGCAGGTCGAGCGGGCCGACCCAGCGTTCGGCGACCCGGGCGAACAGCGGGCCGGCCACGATCAGGGTGGGGACGGCGATCAGCAGGCCGAGCGCCAGGGTGATCCCGAGGTCGGCCTTGAGGGCGTCGACGGCGACCAGCGGGCCGGGGTGCGGGGGCACCAGGCCGTGCAGGACGGAGAGTCCGGCCAGCGCGGGGATGCCGATCCGCAGCAGCGGTATGTTCCCGCGCCGGGCGACCAGCAGCACGATCGGGACCAGCAGCACCACGCCGACCTCGAAGAACAGCGGCAGACCGAGCAGGGCCGCGATCAGCGCCATCGACCAGGGCAGCGCCCGGCGGCCGGAGCGGGCCAGCACGGTGTCGGCGATGATGTCGGCCCCGCCGGAGTCGGCGAGCAGCTTGCCGAGCATCGCGCCGAGCCCGATCAGCAGGCCGACGCTGCTCACGGTGGCGCCGAAGCCGGCGGCGAAGCTGCTGGTCAGCTTGTCGAAGGGGGCGCCGGCCACGGCGGCGAGCAGCCCGGAGCCGATGGTCAGGGCGAGGAAGGGGTGCAGCTTCAGCTTGGTGATCAGCAGCACGATGGCGGCGATGCTGACCAGGACCGCGATCAGCAGCGTCGTGTCGTCGCCGGTGTGGGGCAGGGCCGGTGGGGCGGCCGCGAGCAGCGAGGTGGGGGTCACGCGAGGTCTCCATTGACGGGCCGCAGCAGCTGCGCGGCCATCTCGGCGAGGTCGTCGGGGGCAGGTCCGACGTCGAGGACGGCGCCGTGCTCGTCGGGCCGAAGCGGTTCGAGCGCGGCGTACTGCGAGTCGAGCAGGGTGGTGGGCATGAAGTGGCCGCTGCGGTGGGCGAGGCGGTCCTCGACCAGCCGGTGGCTGCCGCTCAGGTGCAGGAAGAAGGCGTCCGGGCAGTGCGCGCGCAGGATGTCGCGGTAGCCGTGCTTCAGCGCGGAGCAGGTCACCACTCCCCCGGTGCCGGCGCGCCGCCGTTCGCCGAGCCAGTCGCCGAGTGCGTGGAGCCAGGGTTCGCGGTCCTGGTCGTCCAGCGGGGTGCCGGCCGACATCTTGGCGATGTTGGCGGCGGGGTGGAAGTCGTCGGCCTCCGCGTACGGCAGGTGGAGGCGCTGGGCGAGCAGCCGGGCGACGGTGGTCTTGCCGACGCCCGAGACGCCCATGACGACGACCGCGGGCGGCTGGTTCTCGACGTTGAGAGCCATCGATGGTGCTCCTGTTCTGCCTGTTCCGTCGGCCACTGTGGCGTAAAGGTATGACTTATTCAAGACGATGAAACTTAATCGTCATACTTTTGCTGCCCGCTAGGCTGTCGGGATGGAGATCCAGGGCCTGCCCGGCCGCCTGCTCGCGGACCTCGGTCCGGCCATCGCCTCGGGCGAGATCCCGGTCGGCACCGTGCTGCGCGCCGAGGAGCTGGAGGCCCGCTACGCGGTCTCGCGCACGGTGGTGCGCGAGGCGGTGCGGATCCTGGAGTCGATGCGGATGGTCGAGTCCCGGCGGCGGGTCGGCAGCACCGTGCTGCCGCTCAGCGCCTGGGACGTCTTCGACCCGCTGGTGATCCGCTGGCGGCTGGCCGGCGCCGACCGGGCGGCCCAGCTGCGCTCGCTCGGCTCGCTGCGGGTCGCGGTGGAGCCGGCCGCGGCCGCCCTGGCCGCGCGGACGGCCAGCGACGACGACCGGCGCGAACTGAGCTCGCTGGCAGTCGAGTTGACCGTCACCGCGCGCGCCGCCGACCTGCAGTCCTTCCTGCGGCACGACATCGCGTTCCACTCGGCCGTGCTGCGCGCCAGCGGCAACGAGATGTTCGCGCACCTGGGCGACACCGTGGGCGCCGTGCTCACCGGCCGCACCGAGCACGACCTGATGCCCCACCAGCCCGCCGATTACGCCGTGCGACTGCACCGGGAGGTCGCCGACGCGATCTGCGCCGGTGACGCGGAATCAGCCGAACGGGCGATGCGCACGATCGTGCTGGGGGCGCTGGAGGAGCTGGACGCGACCCTGGACTGAGCCGAGCGCTGCGCCGGCGGGGTGGATTGTTCCCGGGCGCACGGGGCAGGCTCGGCGTGGGCGCACCGGTACCCGGCACTCCGGCGCGCGCCGAGACCTGGGGGGTTTTCCGCATGGCCGCCGCTCGCCGCCGACTTCCGGACGAGGTACGGTCCGCCGCCGTCCGGGCCGTGCTCTGCATCGCCTTCACCGTGGTGGCGCTGACGATCGCACTTCTGGCCTCGTACGCGCACAGCGGGCTGCTGACGCCTGCCCTGCTCGGCATGGCGCTCGGGGTGTTCGGCTGCGCCTGGTGCCTGCTGGAGATCGTGATCGCCCGTCAGATCGCCGCCCAGCGGCTGCGCGGTCCGAACGCGGCCTCCCCGCTGGCCGGCAGCCGGGAGCGCGGGCGCCACCCGCGCGGGGTGGAGCAGCGGGCACCCTCGCGGGGCTGACGGGCGGGACCACCCCAGGGCCCGGCCGCGACCGGGTCAACGGGCCAGGGTGCCCAGGCGGCGCCAGTTGCGCAGCAGACCGGTCGGCACGCTGCCCGGGCGGTCGCGGGGCACCCGGACCCGCAGCGCGCCCGGCCGCAGGGCGCAGTGGACGGGCACCAGCAGCACCAGGGACTCGCCGTCGACAGCGACCGGGATCTCCCGCTCGGCGGAGGTGACCACCACCTCGCGGGCGGTCAGTTCGGTGAGCCCGGCGGACTGCCCGCCCAGCGCCACCGCCGCGGCCTGCGCCGCGTTCTGGAGCCGCACGCCGAGCACCCCGAGCCGTCCGGTGTCCAGTCGCGGCCGGCGCCCGCCGCCCAGCCGGTCCCGGGTGTCGTACGGGTTGTTGCTGATCAGCAGCGCCTGCGGCTCGGTCAGCAGGACCCCGTCCGCCTCGGCCGTGAACCGCGCGCCGGCCTCGCCCGCCAGCAGCTCCGGGAGCGCGTCGAGCGCCGTCCCCGCCTTGGCGTCGCGGTAGGCCGGGCTCTGCACGATCTCGGCGTAGGCGCCGAAGGAGACCGTGTTGACGAACGGGCGCCCCGCCACCGTGCCCAGGTCGACCCGGAGTTCGACACCGTGCACCAGGGCGTCCAGGCAGCGCGCGGGGTCGGTGCGGTCGAGCCCGAGGTCCATCGCGAAGTGGTTGCGCGTCCCGGCGGAGACCACCAGGAACGGCAGGTCGTGCTCGGCGGCCACCCCGGCGACCAGCGCCTGGGTGCCGTCACCGCCCGCGACACCGAGCAGGTCGGCGCCGTCGGCCACGGCCCGCCGGGCGATCGCGGCGACGTCCTGCGGCGTGCCGGTGTCCAGCACGATCACCTCGGCGCCCAGCGCCTCGGCCCTGGCCACCAGGTCGAACCGCTCGACCTTGCCGCCGCCCGAGCGCGGGTTCATGATCAGCACCGCCCGCTCCGGGCGCGGGCTGACCCGGGCCAGCATGTGCGCGACGGGGCGGGTGAGCCGCAGCGCGCGGTCCGCGCAGACCAGGGCGGTGGCCCACAGCGCCAGCGCGGTGCCGGCGGGCACCCACAGTCCGCTGCTGACGAGGAACGCCAGCACCGCCCCCACGGCCGCCAGCACCAGCGCCGCACCGAGCAGCCGGACCACGCCCCGGCGGGCCAGGGTCCACCATGCCCCCGCGGCCGCCGCGGCCAGTCCGCCCACGGCGACCAGCAGCACCCAGGCCCCGCGCAGCCCCACCATCACCAGGACCGCCACCAGGGCCAGCGCCCCGCAGACCAGCGCCACCCTGGCCAGCCGCCTGGCCCGGACCCCGGCCTCCTTCAGCCCGCTCGTGCTCGGCTTCCGCACCTGTCCCCCGCTCCCCGCACCCGACACGCTCCGCAGGGACGGTAGCGCGGCACCCGCCTCCCGGGCACGCCCGCCCGGCACCACCGGGGGCGGACGGGGGCGGACGCAGGAGGTGCGCCACCCGGTGACCGACGGCAATCGTCGGCGGAGGTGGGGCAGTTGGCACGGTCCCGGGCCGGCGCCGAGCCCGCCGGGCGCGCGGCGGACGGGAGGGCGTGGGGACGATCCCATCGGGTTGGGGGCGGTGGGGTGGTCGGGACGGGGCCCCGGGGTGGTCGCGGCCGTCGCGGAGCGCACCGGAGCAGCCGGCGGCGGTCGGCGTACCGGAATTCCGGCCCGGGAGAAGGGCGTTCGACGGGGCACCCGGCGCTACTGCCGTCGGAGCGTCGTCCGGTCCGGCGATCGGGTGGGCGCACCGGTGCCGGCCGGCGTGCGGGAGCCGGACATCTACCTGGTGCCGGTACGCCCGCTGCTGCGGGGACGCCGGCGGCCCGGGATGCGATGTGGTTCGCGCTGGTGCCGCCGCTGCACCGCCCCTTCTCGCGAGCCCGCTGCGTCCGGCTCGGGCAGCGCCGGTCGGCTGCGCGGTCGGCCTGCTCCTGCCCTGGGGCGCGACCCGGGTACGGCCTGCCCGGCCGGCCGGGCACGGACCGCCTGGTGACGGCGAGGGTGGTCCCGGGCCGGCGCGATCGCGACCGGACGGCGGTGTCTCCGACCGGCCCCGGGTGGCGTTCGCGGTAGCCGTGGCTCCGGACCGGGCGGTGCGCTCGTGGCCGTCGGCATGCCGGGGGCCTCAGGCCGTTGGTGGGGGCGGTTGCTCGTCGGGGCGGGCCCTTCGGAACTCGATGGCCACCGAGCCGCGCCGGTGGAGGCGGGCGCCGGGGGCCGGGGTCTGGGCGGTGACCACCCAGACCCCGGGCCAGGTCAGTGCTCCCACCGGGGGGCCGTCCGGGTCGGTGGCGGCGATCACCACACCCGCCTCCCAGGCGACCTTCCGGGCGTCGGTCACGGTCAGCCCGACCACGTCGGGCACCGTCACCACGTCGGCGTTGCTCGGTCCGATCCAGCTCATGTCGGCCTCCCCGAGGCAGCATCCCGCCGATCGCCGACGGAGGGAAGACCGCGCCCGGCCGGCGGCGCTCGGTCAGCCCCGGTCGCCGACCGCGAAGCCGTACTGCCGGGGCCAGCGGCGCTCGGCGCCGAGGGCGCGGGCGGCGGCGTGCGGCCAGTACGGGTTGCGGAGCAGCTCGCGGCCGAGCATCACCGCGTCGGCGTGGCCCTCGGTGATGATCCGTTCGGCCTGCTCGGGCTCGGTGATCATGCCGACGGCGCTCACCGGGAGGCCGCCGCCGGCGCGGACCCGGGCGGCGAAGGGGACCTGGTAGCCGGGGCCGGCGGCGATCGCCGCGTGCGGGGCCAGGCCGCCGCTGGAGACGTCGACCAGGTCGATCCCGGCGCCTTGGAGCTCCTTCGCGAGCAGCACGCTCTCGTCCACCGTCCAGCTCGGCTCCTCGGGCAGCCAGTCGGTGGCCGACACCCGGAAGAACACCGGCAGTTCGGCCGGCCAGACCTCGCGGACCGCGGCCGAGACCTCCAGGGCGAGCCGCGCCCGCCCGGCGAAGGAGCCGCCGTAGCCGTCGGTGCGGTGGTTGGCGGCGGGCGAGAGGAAGGAGTGGATCAGGTAGCCGTGGGCGCCGTGCACCTCGGCCACCTGGAATCCGGCCGCCAGCGCCCGCTCGGCCGCCTCGGCGAAGGAGCGGACCACCGCGTCGATCTCCGCGACGGTCAGCTCGTGCGGCAGCGGGTTGGCGCCGAAGGCGAGCGCGGAGGGGCCGACCGGCTGCCAGCCGCCCTCGTCCGCCGTCAGCGGCGTGCCGCCGAGCCAGGGCTGCCGGGTGCCGGCCTTGCGCCCGGCGTGGGCGAGCTGGATCGCCGGGACGGCGCCGTGGCTCGCGATCAGGCCGGCGACCCGGGCCAGCGCGTCCTGCTGGTGGTCGTTCCACAACCCCAGGTCGTACGGGGAGATCCGGCCCTCCGGGCGTACGCCGGTGGCCTCGACCATCACCAGTCCGGCCCCGCCGGCGGCCCGGGCGCCGAGGTGGGCGAGGTGGAAGTCGGTCGCCGCACCCTGCTCGGCGCCGTCGGCCGCAGCCGAGTACATGCACATCGGCGACATCCAGGCCCGGTTGGGGATGGTCAGCGAGCGCAGGGTGAGCGGCTGGAACAGGGCACTCATGGCAAGTCCTCCGGGAGGTCGGCCGATCGCGGTGACCCCGCACGATAACCACGCTAGTTCGAGATCTGTCAAACTACGAGAGTTCTCGTACCATGGGAGGCGTGCCCGAGACGGAGACCGCCCCCGACGCCCTGCCGGAGCCCCGCCCGGACGAGATCCGGCTGGAGTCGGTGCTGCATGCGCTGGCCGATCCGGTACGGCTCCGGATCGTCACCGAACTCGCCGAGCCAGGCGCCGAGTTGAACTGCCTGGCGTTCGACCTGCCGGTGACCAAATCCACCAGCACGCACCACTTCCGGGTGCTGCGGGAGGCCGGCGTGCTCCGCCAGGTGCGCCGGGGCACCTCGAAGATGAACACGCTGCGCCGCGCGGACCTGGCACAGCTGTACCCGGGCCTGCTGGAGAGCGTGCTCGCCGCCGCGGCGGACCGCCGGCCCCACGAGCGGGCGGCCCAGGACCGGTCCCCGCAGGGCTGACGCTCAGACCCGCGGGCCCTCCTCCGCCGCACCACCCGGCAGCTCGATGCCGTGCTGGTCGGCGATCCGCCGCAGGGCGGCGATCCGCCCCCGGTACGCCTCGACCCCGTCCTCGTCCCCGTCGGTGCGCGCCTGCTCCAGCGCCCGGCGGGCCGAGGCCAGCTGCTCGCGGAGCTCCACGCCGAATTCCCCTGCCACAGCCGTCCTCCGGTGCCGAAGTGGACGAGACCCGCCGGCCGGGAGACCCGTCCGGGGCGTCCAGCATGGACGAAGGCGGACAAATCATCAACCAACGGCCGTGCCGTCCGCCGCCCCGCCCACGATGGAGTGAACCGGGGCCCGCGCGTCGGCCGCACCCGGCGATCCCGCCATCGGCCCGTCACCGGAGTTGTCCCGCCGTTCATCCTTGATCGACAGATGGTCTATACCAATCCGGTACGGTAGCCCCCTAAGCTGCAATTCGACGGCTGTGGGGGCCTCATGACTGCCGATCACCTACCCGCACCACCCACCGACCGGGAGCTGTACTGGTACTTCGGCCCGCAGCGCCGCTGGGTGCCGATCTGCTCCTCGCTCGCGTTCGTCTGCTCCGCGCTGACCATGGTGTCCTTCGCGCTGCGCACCATCGCGCTCTGGCCGTTCCAGGCCGTGCTCGCGCTCAACCTGGTCGCACTGGCGCTGTCCTGCGTGAACGGGCTGCGCGGGCGCCGCTTCACCCGCCGTTCGCACGAGCTGCTGCTGTCCGCCTGGCAGCCCGCCCGCACCCCGGACGTCGACCTCTACCTGCCGACCTGCGGCGAGCCGCTGCCGGTGCTGGCCAACGCCTACCGCGCCGTCGCGGGCCTGGAGTGGGCCGGCGGCCTGACCGTCTGGGTGCTGGACGACGCCGACCGCCCGGAGGTCGCCGAACTGGCCCGCCGGCACGGCTACCGGTACGTGGTGCGGCCCGACCGCGGCCACCTGAAGAAGGCCGGCAACCTCAACCACGCGCTCGGCCTCAGCGACGGCGAGTTCATCGCCATCCTGGACGCCGACTTCGCGCCCCGCCCGGACTTCCTGCACCACCTGGTGCCGTACCTGGCGGACCCGGGCGTCGGCATCGTGCAGAGCCCGCAGTGCTTCGACACCGACCCGGCCATGGGCTGGATCGAACGGGCCGCCGGCGCCGCCCAGGAGTGGTTCTTCCGCTGGATCCAGCCCTCCCGGGACGCCAGCGACGCCGCGATCTGCTGCGGCAGCAACGCCGTCTACCGGCGCGCCGCCATCGACGCCGCCGGCGGCTTCGCCCGGCTCGACCACAGCGAGGACATGTACACCGGCCTCGCCCTGCACGAGCGCGGGTACCGCACGGTGTACGTGCCGGTGCTGGTCGCCAAGGGCACCTCCCCGGCCGGCCTGGCCCCGTTCGTCAACCAGCAGTACCGCTGGGCGATGGGCAACCTGCACCTGCTCGGCCACCGCGAGCTGGCCCGGATGAAGCTGCCCTGGCGGATGCGCCTGTGCTACTACGAGGGCGTGGTCGGCTACCTGACCATGTTCGTCAACATCCTCACCGCCCCGCTGCCGCCGCTGGTGATGCTGTTCCGGTACCCCGGCCAGATCCGGGCCTGGTACGCGCTGCCGCTGATCTCGCTGCTCTGGCTCTGGCACGTGCTGCTCCCCCGGGTCAGCCGCACCCGCTGGCGGATCGAGGTCATCCGCGCCAACACCCTGATGGCCTTCGCGGCCGGCGCCGCCCTGCTGCACACCCTGCGCGGCCGCAGCGCCGCCTGGGTGCCCACCGGCGCGGGCCGGGCCCGGCCCGGCGGGATGGCCCGGCGGGTGGTGCTGGTGACCATGCTCTGGACCGCCGCCACCGTCGGCGCCACCGCGCTCGGGCTCGGCCTCGCGGTCGCCCGCTACGGCTGGGGCCCGAACTGGGGCCTCGCGCTGTACCTGCTGGTCCAGGCCCAGCTCGGCCTGCCGCTGGTCCGCGACCTGGCCGTGGAACTGCGCGGCGCGGACCGGCCCGGCCCGCGCCGCCCGGGCCCCGCGATGCGCCCCCGCCGCTGGCCGGAGGCGCTCGCCGTGACCAGCTCGCTCGCCCTGACCGCACTGCTCGCCTCCGGCTGGGTGGCCCCGATGCTGCCCTGGCTGGGCTGAAAGGTCGTCACACCCGTGTCCATCCACGCTGTTCCCGACCAGCGGACCGACCTGCTCACCGTGCTCACCCCCGGACCACCGAGAGACCCGGCCCGGTTCCGCCCCGACATCGAGGGGCTGCGCGCCGTCGCCCTGCTCGCCGTGCTCGGCTTCCACGCCGCCGTCCCGGGCCTGGCCGGCGGATTCGTCGGCGTCGACGTCTTCTTCGTACTCTCCGGCTACCTGATCACCGGCCTGCTCGCCCGGGAGGCCGCCACCACCGGCCGGATCCGGCTGGCCGAGTTCTTCTCCCGCCGGGCCCGCCGACTGCTGCCCTCCGCCGCCGTGGTGCTCACCGCGGTCGCCCTCGCCGGCGCCTGGCTCACCGCCCCGCTGCGCCGCACCGACCTCGAGCACGACGTGCTGGCCGCCGCGCTGTCCGTCGCCAACTGGCGGTTCATCGGGCAGCAGACCGACTACCTGGCCGCCGGCCGCGACCAGAGCGCGCTGCTGCACTTCTGGTCGCTGGCCGTGGAGGAGCAGTTCTACCTGTGCTGGGCCCCGCTGATCGCGCTGCTGGTGCTGCTGACCGCCCGGCGGCGGCGCACGCTGCGGCCGCTGCTGGTGGCGCTCACCGCCGGGCTGGGCCTGGCCTCCTTCGCGCTCGCGCTGCACTGGACGGCCGGCTCGGTCTCGCTGGCCTACCTCGGCACCCCGGCCAGGGCCTGGCAGTTCGCGGCCGGCGCGCTGGCGGCGCTGCTGCCCGCGCACGGCGGGACACGATCGGCCGGCGCCGGGCAGCGGCGCCGGCCGGCCCTGCGGTGGCTGCGCGAACTGCTCGGCTGGGGCGGCCTGCTGGCGATCGGCTGGGCCGTGCTGCGGTACGACGCCGGCACCCCGTACCCCGGCCGGGCCGCCCTGCTGCCGACCGCCGGTACCGCGGCCGTCCTGCTCGCCGGCACCGGGAGCGGCGTCGGGCACGGCGTCGGACGGCTGCTCGCCGCCCGGGCCCCGCGCGCGGTCGGCCGGCTCTCGTACAACCTGTACCTGTGGCACTGGCCGGTGCTGGTGCTGGCCGAGGCCCGGTACGGCACGCTGGGCTGGCCGGTGAAGGTAGCGCTGACCGCCGCCGCCGCGCTGCCCGCGTACGCGGCCATGCGCTGGCTGGAACGGCCGCTGCGGCGCAGCCGGGTGGTCGCCGAACTGCCCCGCCGCGGGCTCTCGTTGGGCCTGACCGCGGTGGTGCTGCCGGTGGTGCTGGCGCTGGTGGTCGGCACCGGGACGCTGCGGCTGCTCGGCCCGGCCGGGCCGGTCTCGCTGGCCGGTCTCGCCGCCGGCAACCCCGACGGGACGTCCCTGCTCCTGCCCGGCGGGGCGCGCACCGGCCCGGTGGTGCCCAACCCGGTGCAGGCCCGGCAGGACTTCCCGCCGGACGGCGCCTGCGAGGTGGCGCCCACGGCCGTGACCAGCCCGGACTGCCGGTTCGGCGATCCCGCGGCCACCGACCGGATCGTGCTGCTCGGCGACTCGCACGCGGGTCAGTGGTTCTCACCGCTGCTCGGGATCGCCGCGGAGCGGCACTGGGCGCTGGAGGAACTGGTCAAGCAGGGCTGCCCGTTGGCGCAGGTGCCGGTGGTCAACCCGCAGCTCGGCCGGGTCTACCGCGAGTGCGACGAGTGGCGGACGGCGGCGCTGGAACGGCTGCGCACCGGCCCGAAGCCCCGGCTGATCGTGATCGCCGCGCTGAACCGCTACACCGCCGACCGCGACCTGCTGCTGCGCGGCTGGCAGCAGACCCTGGAGCCGCTGCGCGCCCTCGGCGCCCCGATCGTCTACCTGGAGGACCCGCCCTCCCCCGGCCTGGACGTGCCGGCCTGCCTGTCCGGGCACCCGGAGTCCCCGGCCGCCTGCGCGTTCCCCCGGGCCCGGGGCCTGTGGCCCGATCCGCTGGCCGAGGCCGTCGCGGCGGGCGGCGTCCCCGGGGTGCGCAGCGTGTCGGTCAACCCGGTGCTGTGCCCGGGCGCCGGGGCCGACTGCCCGGCCGTGCTGGACCGGATCCTGCTGTACCGGGACGACGCGCACCTCACCAACACCGCGGCCGTGGTGCTGGCCCCGCGCCTGGAGCGGCTGCTGGCCGAGGCCGGGGTGCTGGAGCCGGCCGGGTCACCGGCGGGCGGCCGCGGCGCCGGCTGGCGCGAGCTGCTGCGGGACGACTTCGACGGCCCGGCGGGCAGTCCGCCCTCCGCCGCGCTGTGGCAGTACGACCTGGGCACCTGCTACCCCGGCTGCCCGGCCCCGCAGTGGGGCACCGGGGAGGTCGAGACGATGACCGACTCCACCGAGAACGTCCGGCTCGACGGCGCGGGCGCGCTGGAGATCCGGCCCACCCTGGTGGACGGGCGCTGGAGTTCGGGACGGATCGAGACCCGGCGCTCGGACCTGACCGCGCCGCCCGGCGGGGTGCTGCGGATCGAGGCCTCGATCGCGCTGCCCGAGGTCACCGGCCCGGCCGCGGCCGGCTACTGGCCCGCCTTCTGGGCGCTGGGCTCGGGCCTGCGGGACGGGTACACCGGCTGGCCGGGCACCGGCGAGCTGGACGTGCTGGAGTCGGTGAACGGCCGGCCCTCGGTCCTCGGCACCCTGCACTGCGGCACCGCCCAGGGCGGCCCCTGCCAGGAGCCGGTCGGCCTCGGCTCGGGCGAGCAGCGGTGCGAGGGCTGCTGGGGCGGCTTCCACACGTACGCGCTGGAGGTCGACCGTTCCACCTCGCCGGAGCAGGTGCGCTGGTACCTGGACGGGCGGGAGTTCCACCGGGTCACGGCGGACCGGATCGACGCGGCCAGCTGGGACCGGGCCGTGCACCACGGGCTGTTCCTGATCCTGAACGTGGCGGTCGGCGGCAGCCTGCCCGGCGCGTACGGCGGCGCGGCCGGCCCGGCCACCGAGCCGGGACACCCGATGCGGGTCCGCTACGTGTCGGCGGCGACCCGCGGCTGACCCGACCCGGGGTGGCGGCCTCCCGGGGCCGCCACCCCTACGCCCTCTCCGCGGGCTTCCAGTGCCGGGCGAGGAGGCCGAGGATGACCTCGTCCAGGAACTCGCCCATGACCCAGGCCGAGGAGTGCAGCACGCCCTCGCGGGCGAAGCCGTTGCGCTCGGCGGCGCGGAGCATCGCGTGGTTGTCCGCGAGCGTCTCGATCTGCAGCCGGTGCAGGCCGCGGACCACGAATCCGTAGTGGCAGAGCGTCGCGACCACGTCCGTCCCGTAGCCCTTGCCGCGGGCGGACGGCAGCAGGCCCAGCCCGATGTGCGCGGACCGGTGGTGGGTGTCGATGCCCCAGAGCGTCGCGGTGCCGACCAGCGTGCCGCCGGCCAGCTCCACCACGGAGAACGGGACGTGCGCCGGATCCGGGTCGTCCCCCACCAGCCGCGAGTCCTTGGAGCCCGGCGGGATGGGCCGCCAGGGCCGGCTCTCGGCCCGCGAGGAGCCGGCCACGTCCTCGTAGAGCTCGGTCCGCAGAATCGGGACGTCGTCCTCGAACCGGGCCCGCAGCCCCACCTTGTCGCCTCGTAGCATGCGACGTTCCTATCCGAACGGGTCTCCGGGCGGCAAGCAGATTTGGCGCGGCGGCTGCTAGACCGCGCCGAACTCGCCGCGTGCGGTGGCCGTCACGAACGCCTGCCACCCGGCCGGGGTGAAGGCGAGCCGGGGGCCGTCCGGGTCCTTGCTGTCGCGGACCACGCCGGGCCTGGTCTCGTCCACCTCGACGCAACTCCCGCCGGTGCCGTCGCTGTACGAGGACTTGCGCCAGCGCGGGGCGCCCGAGTCAGTCACGGTCGGCATCTGTGTGGTCCTCCGCCGCCGACAGGAGCAGGAGCAGGGACGCCTCCGGCGACATCGCGGCGGCCCTGACCAGATCGTACGACCTCTGGCACCGGGCCACCACGCCCGGATCGTCCAGCAGTTGGCCCGAGTGCGGCCCCTCCACGTAGGCGGCGGGCGGGGCGTCCGGGAACGTCATGAGGGAGACGAACCCGGGCATCATGGCGTGCGCCCCGACCGCGAACGGCAGCACCTGGACCAGGGCCTTCCCGGCCCGGGCGACCTCGACCACGTGGCGCAGCTGTTCCGCCATCACGACCGGGCCACCGACCGGGGTGCGGATCACGGCCTCGTGCAGGATCACCCACAACTGCGGGGGTGTTGGGCCCTCCAGCACGCGCGCCCGCTCCAGCCGGGCGGTCACGCCGGCGTCCACGTCGGACTCGGGGGCGAACGGCAGCGCCGCCCGGATCACGGCCCGCGCGTAGCCGGCCGTCTGCAGCAGGCCGGGCACCAGGGCGGGCGCGTACTCGCAGATGGTCTCGGCCATCGCCTCCAGCTCCGCCGCCTGCGCGAAGTACGGCGCGTGCCGCGAGCGTGCGACCAGGGCGTACAGCCGCTTGAAGTGGCCGTCGGTGCCGAGCACCGCGTCCAGCCGCTCGGAGAACTCCTTCTGCGGCTTGCGGGCGGCCGACTCCAGGTAGCCGATGTAGGCGCCCGAGTGGAAGAGCAGCTCGCCCAGGGCTTCCTGGCTCAGGCCCCGGGCCTCCCGCAGGCGCCGGAGCTCCGCGCCGTAGAAGGTCCGCGGAGACTCCGCCGGGTCCAGATCGCGCGGGTTCACCATGGCCGAACACCCCCTTGCCGACAGCACGGCTGTCGGATCGTCACCACTGGCCAAGGCTAGCTCCCCAGCGCGATGCTGCGAGTACGGAACGTGATGACCGGTCGGCGCTCCCGCCGCCCGGTGGTCCCGACGCAGAGAGGGGAAACCCCCGCATGGAGTCGAACAGCGAACCGCCCGGGGCCACCGGAGGACCGGCGCCGGAGGTCGGCGCGTTGGTGCTCGACCTGGCATCCGGCCTGGTCGGCGAGTACCGGGGCGCGGAGGACGGGCTGTGGTACCTGCGGCCGCGCGGCGGTGGGATCGAGTGGTGCGTCCGGCCGGGGCAGGTCACGCCGGTGGTGGCGCGGGACGGGGGCGCACGCCGTGCGTGAGCGGGCGCGGACGGTCGCGGTGGCGCTGGCGGACGCAACCGGGGCGCGGGTGGTGGTGATCGGGACGCGGTCCGGGTACCTGCTGGCCGTGCCCGCCCCCGCCGAGCCGGACCGGTTCGCGGCCGTCCTCCCCGCCCTCGGGCTGGCCGACCGGTTCGGGCACAGCACGCGCTACGGCGGGGTGCTCTGGTGCGAGCTGATCACCACCGGGCGGCCGGTCGCGGCCGAACCCGGGTACGCCGTGGGCGAGGTGGTGTCGTGAGACCGTCCGCGGCGGTGGTCGAAAACCGGTGTGCGCCGGTGCGCGCGGTTCTGGGAGCATGCCCGGATGGTCCAGCACCTCGAAAGCACGCTCGAAGCCATGGTCGTCCGGCACACCCTGCGGATCCCCGCCCCCGCCGGTCCGGCGGGCGAAGGCGGCGCCGCGGCACGGCAGTTCGACACCGCGCTGATGGCGGTCGGTTTCAAGCTGTCCGGGGAGCTGCTGGCCCTGCTGTCCGGGCTGGCCGAGCAGGTGGTGGTGGCGACCGCGGCCCGCACGCTGGACGCCGTGCGCGCGATGGTCGGCGACCACGTGCAGCACAACGCCTACTTCATCGACTTCCCGCACAACGTGCCGGACACCTTCGAGTTCTGGACGGGCTGCCTCGCCGAGGCGCTCGCCGACGACACCTGCCGCCCGAGCACGCTCGCCCAGCTGAGCACCGGCGTGGTGGACCTGCTGACGCTCCCGTCGTACGGCAACTACCGGCACGCGTACGCCGAGTTGCTGGCCGCGCACGAGGAGCTGATCGCCGCCGCGGGCGACCGGCTGACCGTCCTGCACCCGGGCGCGGTCCTGGGCGAGGAGGTCACCGCGCTGTACCTGGCGCTGGCGGGCAGCACCACCCCGCTGGGCGAGGAGGCGCTGCACGACCTCGGGGTGCTCGCCGGGCACTGCGCCGCCGGGCCGCAGCCGGTGGCGATCCCGGTCCGGGAGAACCGGGCGCTGATCAACCTCGCGCGGCTGGGGACCGGCGCCGACCTGCTGCTGGACACCGTCACCGACGTGCTGCGGCTGGCCTGCGCACTGTCGGAGGGGGACGTCACGCTGGTGCAGCCGACCCGGTTCCGGGCGCTGTCGCGGCCGGTGCGCCGGGCGCTGCTGGCGGGCCTGGACCAGGTGGTCGCCGCCGCCCCGGCCAAGCTGGCCGACGTCACCGCGCGCCGCGAGGCGTTCAAGCGCCTCGGCGAGCGGCTGCACCCGCACGAGTACCCGCGCTGGCCGCACGCCGCCGAGGTGTTCGCGGTGGCCCGGGGCGAGCGGCCGGCGCCCTCCTTCGACAGCCGGGTGGAGGCGCTGCTCGCGGCCGGCGAGGTGACCGCGGCGGCCGAGCTGCTGGCGGGCGCGCCCGGCCGGCTGTTCCGCGCCCTGGACCGGCTGCTGCGCAGCTGCCGTACGCCCGAGGAGCGCGAGGCCGTGGTGTCCGCCGCCGAGCGGGCCGCGCCGCTGGCCGCCGGGCGGCTGCTGCTGTCGGTGCGCGAGCACCTGCAGAACCGGACGGCGCCGGCGGGCGGGAGCCGGGTCTTCGTCAACCGGCAGGCCCGTGCCTGGGTCGCCGCCGACACCAGGGCGCCCGTGCCGGCCGCCGACCGCGAACGGCTGGTCGCCGCGCTGGACGCCGAGGTGCGCCGGCGGCTGCCGGCGCCGGCGCACCTGCTGATCGACCCCGACGTCCTCGACGTGGCCCTGCCGCTCAGCGGCAAGGCGACCGCCGCCGGGCTCGGCGTGCTCCCGCGCGGCTCGCTCTCCCCGGTCGACGGCGAGCTGCTCCGGTTCTTCGTGCACTGGAAGCAGACCGCGCGCACCACCGACTTCGACCTGTCCGCCCTGCTGCTGGACGCCTCGTACGGGACGGTCGGCTGGCTGTCGTACACCGAACTCACCCAGGTCGAGGGCGAGCACTCCGGGGACATCACCGACGCTCCGGACGGTGCTTCGGAGTTCATCAACCTGCGGCTGGGGGCGGTGCGCGGCGCCTTCATCGTGCCTCAGGTCAACATCTACGCGGGCGAGGGCTTCGAGGAGGTCGAGGAGTCGTTCTTCGGCTTCATGCTGCGCGAGGGCGAGCAGCAGGGGCAGCCCTTCGAGGCGCGCACCGTGCGGATGAAGTCCGAACTGCGCGGCCCCGGCCGGGTCGCGCTGCCGCTGGCCTTCGAACGCGGCCAGGACGGCGGTTGGCAGGCCCGGTGGCTGCACCTGTACCTCCGGGGCGAGCCCGCCGCCAACCAGGTGGAGGGGAACCGGGTGTCGGTCGCGACGCTGCTGCGCGGCGCCGTCGAGCGCCAGCACCTCACCGTGCGCCATCTGGTGGGGCTGATGGGCGGCGGCGGCACCCGCACCACCCGGTGGGACGGCGGGGAGGTACCGGCAGGCCCGGTCACCTACATCGGGCTGTCCCGCCCGCAGGGTCTGCACCCGGACTCGGTGGTGGTGACGCCGGAAAACCTGCGCGACCTGATCCCCGCCTGACTGCTACGGTTGGCCCCGGCGAGGCCATGGACGGGCTTCCTTCTCACCACCTCCGAAACAGCCCGTCCGCTCTCCTCGCCCTCCATCGCACGCCGCCCCCGCCGGCCGAACGCCCGGGGGCGGCGCTCAGATCCGGATCACCAGCTTTCCGCGGACCTGACCCGTCCGCAGGTGCTCGATCGCGGCGACGACCTCGGCCAGCGGGTAGCTCCGGTCGACCGCCGGGGTCACCGATCCGGCCTCGAGGTACTCCGCCAGCACCCGCAGGTCGGCCGCGCGCGGGACGGCGGCGACGGCCCGCAGGCGGTGGCCGACGAACGGCGACAGCAGCGGCGCCCGCAGCTGCCGGCCGAAACCGCCGGTCCAGTTGCCACTGCCCTCACCGCCGACGATCGCCAGCGTGCCGCCCTTGGTGAGGGCGCGGCGCATCCGGGAGATCGAACGGTTCCCGGCGCTGTCGACGATCAGGTCGTAGCGGCTGCTGCCGTCGAGCGGGTCGGCGCCGGTGCGGTCGATCACCTCGTCGGCCCCGAGCGAGCGGACCAGCTCCACCTTGCCGGTGCTGCACACGCCGGTGACGTGGGCGCCGAGCGCCTTGGCCAGCTGGACCGCGAAGCTGCCCACCCCGCCACCTGCTCCGGTCACCAGCACCCGCTGACCGGCCGTCAACCGCCCGCTGTCGCGCAGCGCCTGGAGCGCGGTGCAGGCCGAGACCGGCACGGCGGCGGCCTGCTCGAAGGAGAGGCCGGCCGGCTTCGGGGCGATCCGGTCGACCTCGGCGCAGGCGTACTCGGCGTACGAGCCGTCGCAGGTGCCATACACCTCGTCGCCGGCGCGGAAGCCGGTGACCTCGGGGCCGACCTCGACCACCACCCCGGCCAGGTCGATGCCGCGGGTGCGGACCTTCGGCGCCCGCAGGCCGAAGCCGAGCGCGCGGACCAGGTAGGGCTTGCCGGTCGTCAGGTGCCAGACGCCCTGGTCGACACCGGCCGCGCGGACCTGTATCAGCACCTGGCCGCGGCCGGGGGCGGGCCGGTCGACCTCGTCGAGACGCAGGACCGAGAGGGGCCCGTAGCTGTCCTGGACGATCGCCTTCATGAGGACTCTCCTGAGGTGTCGGGGTACTGGAACACGGAGTCGAGCGGGAGCCCGAACACCCGGGCGATCTGGAAGGCCATCTCCAGCGAGGGCGAGTAGCGGCCCTGCTCGATGGCGATGACGGTCTGCCGGGTCACGCCGATCCGGCGGGCGAGTTCGGCCTGGGTCATCTCGCCGTGGGCGAAGCGCAGCGCCCGGATCGTGTTGGTGACCCGGGTCGGCTTCACCACGGGTGGAAGCCGAACCGGTAGGAGGCGATCTTCGCGGTGGAGCTGAGCAGCGCCGACAGGACGAAGGCCAGGTAGATCGCGTTGGCGATCCAGAACTGATCCGCGTCCGCCATCGCCAGGCAGAGCGCGGTCACGCTGCCGATCACCACGAAGGACTGGCCGATGTGGTCGCCGAAGCGGTGGATCTCCCGGTCGCGCTGGTCCTTGACGTTGGCGCCCTCGGGGGCGAACACCGAGGCCAGGACCGAGAGCACGATCGAGCCGACGATCGCCAGCCCGACCGACCAGAGCAGCGCCGCCGCGTACGGCGTCTGCGCCAGCGACTCCCCCGCCGGGCGGTCCAGGACGGTGGCCAGGTAGGCCGCGTACGCCGCGACGGTGACCACCACCATGATCCAGGCGCGTTTCTCCTCGAATGCCACTGCCACTCCCCATGTAAAGAAAACCAGACACTGAGGAGTGTCAAGCAGCCCGGACCTGGTGTCAAGTTTTCTGTACATCACTCCCGAGGGCCATTCCCCTGCAATCAATGGCATTCCGTGCGAAGTTGGGCACTCGGGGTGATAACGTCCGTGCTCGATGCACCTCATCGAGATCGGCCCGCGTCCGCTCCCCGCGACCGCCCGCGAGGGGGCGGGCGGATGCCGGTGATCACCGGGCTGGCCACCCTGACGGCCTACGGGCGGGGGGCCGAGCAGCTGTGGGCGGGGCTGCTGGGCGGAGCGCCGGCCCGCACCCCCGTGACCAGGTTCGACGTCGGCGCGCGCCGCGCCCGGTACGCCGCCACCGTGCCGGGGCACCCCGACCTCACCGACGAGCTGGCCGTCCTGATCGAACAGGCCTGCGCCCAGGCCGGATTGACGGTCGATCAGCGCGCCCGCACGCCCTTGCTGCTGGCCCGCCATCCGACCGGCCCGGTGGACCGGGCCACCGCCGGACTGGCCGCCGCCTGCGGGCTGCTCGGCCTGCAGCGGATCCACACCAACGCCTGCGCCGCGGCCGGTTCGGCGGTCGCGGACGCCGCCGCGCTGCTCGTGCTCGGCGAGCACCCCCGCGTGGTGGTGGCGGCCGGGCAGTTGGTGGACGCCGGGAGCTTCGCCTCCTTCGACAGCGCCGGGGTGCTGGCCCCGGACGGGATCGCCCGCCCGTTCAGCCTGGGCCGGCAGGGCCCGGTGCTCGGCGACGGCGCCGGCGCACTGGTCCTCGAGAGCGCCGGGGAGGCCCGCCGGCGCGGCGCCGTCCCGCTGGTCGCACTGGCCGGCTGGGGGCAGGCGGGCGACGCGCACCACGTCGCCCGCCCGCACCCGCAGGGGCTCGGCATCGCCCGCGCCGCCACCGCCGCCCTGCGCCGGGCCGGCCTCGCGCCCGAGGCGATCGGCTACGTGAACGCCCACGCCACCGCGACCCCGCGGTTCGACCCCAGCGAGGCGGCCGGGCTGCGGGCGGCCCTCGGCCCGTACGCGCACCGCGTGCCGGTCAGCTCGACCAAGGCGCTGCACGGCCACTGCCTGATCGCCGCCGGCATGGTCGAACTCGCGGTCTGCGCGCTGGCCCTGCGGCACAGCCTGCTGCCGGTCAACGCCGGCCACCTCGCGGCGGACCCGGACTGCCCGCTGGACCTGGTCCTCGACCGGCCCCGACCGGCCCCGGCACGCCACGCGCTCAGCCTGAGCGCCGGGTTCGGCGGCACCTGCACCGCCCTGCTGCTGGAGGCCGTGTGACCGATCACGGACGCCCCCGCCCCGCCGTGCTCGCCGAGGCCCGCTGGCCACCGCCCGGGGCGCCGCGGGGCGGGCTCGAGCAGGGGCGGTTCCTGCACTCCCGGTTCCCGCCGCTGGTGGTCGCCGTGGCCGAGGCGTGCCTGCGGCAGCGCCACCGCGAGGCGCCGGCGCCGGCCGCCGTCGGCGAGCGGACGGCGGTGCTGCTCTCCTCGCTGCGCGCCGACGAGCCCACCGCCGCCGCGGTGGCCGAGGCCGTCCGGCAGCGCGCGCAGGTGGCGAAGCCGCTGCTCTTCCAGTCCGCGCCGACGGCCGCGCTCGGCGAGCTGGCGGCCCGCTGGGGGCTGGCCGGCCCGATGCTGTCGATCACCCCGCTCGGCGACCGGCTGCGGGAGGGGCTGGCGCTGGCCGGCCGTCTGCTGGCGCTGGAGGAGGCCGACGAGGTGCTGCTGATCTGCGCCGACCTGGCGACCGGCCCCGAGCGGACGGACACCGCGCACGCCCTGCTCCTCGGCCGACCGCCGATCAGCCCGAATCCATGACGGACCGTCAGTCATTCACCTACGCTCATACTCTGGGATCGTGCGGCAGGGAGGGGCTCGCCATGAAGGATCGATCCGGAGCATCCGGAGGGCAGGCGGCGCGGGGCTGGGCCGTCGCCCTGGCCGCGGTGGCGGCGCTGCTCGCCGGGTGCGACTCGGCCGGTCCGACGGCCCCGGCGCCGTCGGACCGGCCGAGCGCCACGGAGAGCGCCGTCGGGAGCGCCGCCGCGACCACGGGCCGGGCCGCCCCCGCGCCCAGCCCGGCCGCCACCCGCTCGGTGGAGGCCGGCTACTTCGCGGTCGGCCAGTGCGCGAAGCCGACCACCAACCTGGGCAGCGACGGCAGCCAGGGCATCGCCCTCGCGGCCGCCGACTGCTCGGAGGCGCTGGTCGTCGCGAAGGTGACCGCGCGCAGCGAGCCGATCCCGGCGGTGGAGGCCGAGGACAGCTTCGGGTCCATCTGCGCGGACGACACCGATTTCGCCCTCGACCTGCTGAACAACCTGTACCGGTCGACCGGCGCCCACACCTCCGGGCAGAACGCGTACGCCTGCCTGCGCTACACCGGCGGCAGCCACCCCGGGGACCCGGGCATGGGCGGCGGCCTGCGGATCGTCGAGGGCGACTGCCTGTACACCTCCACGGCGAGCGACGGCGGGCGCAAGGCCGACGAGGCGCGCTGCGACGGCACCGGGGACCACGCGCCGGAGTACCGGGTGACCAGGCGCTTCACCAAGGGGCTGGCCGCGCGCGGCCAGTCGGACAGCTGCCCGGCGTCCACCGCCGTGGAGTTCGAGCTCAGCGGCGGCCGGCGCTCGCTGCTGACCACGGTGATCTGCGCGGGGCCGCTCTGACGCCGACGGCGGCGGTCAGTCCTCGACCGGGGCGGGCACCTCCGCCGGGCGCTTGAACATCCGGGTGGCGGTGATCTCGCCGTGGACGGCGGGGCCGTCCGGGTCCGGCGCGGCCGGCAGGCCCGGGCGCAGGTGCTCCTCCACCGAGATGTACTTCAGGCCGGCCCGCAGGTCGGCGTCGTTGCGCAGCCGGATCACCAGCGGGAACTCGGCCAGCGCCGTGGTGTCGAACAGCCCGGTGGTGTAGATCAGCTGGACGCCGAGGGCGTCCGCCACGGCCCGCTGGAGCTCCAGCAGGTAGGTGGCGTTCGCCCGGCCGATCGGGTTGTCCAGGAAGAGCGTGCCGGCGTGCCGCAGCTGGGACTGGCCCCGGTCGTTGGCGCGCAGCGCGGCCATCGTGCAGTACAGCGCGATCGCCGCGGTGAGCAGCTGGCCGCCCGAGAAGACGTCGGACATCTGGCCGACGCTGACCCGCTCGGCGCGCAGCACCGCGTCCGGCTTGAGGATCTCCACCCCGACGCCCTTGGGGCCGATCGCGGCGGCGACCCCGCGCAGCAGCAGCGACATGCCGTCCCGGCGCAGGTCGCTGTTCTTGCGGACGGCGGCCCGGGTGGCCTCGTCGATGACCTCGCCGAGGCGCTCGGACAGCACGGTCTGGTCCGGGTCCTCGAAGCGGATCCGCAGGAACTCCTGGCCGGACCACTCCCCCAGTCCCTCGGGGAGCCGGGACAGCCGCTGGGCGGCGCGCAGCGTGGCCAGCGAGGACTCCACCAGGCCGCGCAGCCGGTCCACGATGCTGCTGCGGTTGCGCTCCAGCTGGGCGAGCTCGTCGGTGAGCACCCGCAGCCGCGGGGCGAAGGCGGCCGCCCAGGCGGCGGCGTGGTCGGGCAGCGCGGCGGCCGGCAGCTCGCGGATCTGGTGCCGGGCGGGGGTGCGCACGGCCTCGTAGCGGGCCGCGTTGGCGTGCCGGACCAGCGCGTCGGAGGCGTCCCGGACGGCGATCTCGGCGCCGGTCAGCTCGGTGGCGGCGGTGCGCAGGGCGCGCCGGGTGTCGGTGGCGGCGCTGCGGGCGCCGGCCAGGCCGCCGGGGTAGGGCTCGGCGGGCTGCTCGGGCTCCTCGGTGTGGTCGCGCAGCCCGTCCCGGAGCTGGGCGGCGAGCTCGTCGAAGTCCGTGGTGGCCGCCTGGGCGCTCTCCAGGGTGCGCTGCAGGTCGGCGTGGTCGGTACGGGCCGCGTCGACCCGCTCGCGGCGCTCGGCCAGCCGGCCGGTGGCGGTGCGCAGCAGGACCTGGGCGTGCTCGGGGTCGGCCGGGACCAGCTCCTCGGGCAGCTCGGTGTGCGACTCGCCGTTCGCGGGGGCGGAGCGTTCGGCCTCGCCGCGCAGCCGGCCGAGCTGCTCGCTGGCCGCGGCGGAGCGGGCCTCGATGGTGGCGACCAGCTCCTCGGCGCGGCTCGCCGCGGCCTGGCGGGCCGGGCCGTCGGCGCCGTCGGGGCTGGCGAGCAGCTCCTCGGCGCGGGTACGGACCTTGTTGGTGAGCCGGTCGAGCTCGGTCGCGGCGGCCGCCTCGTCGCCCTCGGCGCGGGCCTGCTCGGCGCGCAGGTCGGCGCCGACGCCGACCTTCTCGTACAGCTGGGAGGCCGCCCGGTAGGACTCGCGCAGGGCGGGCAGCGAGGCGGTGGGCGCGGCCGGCTCCGGGGCGTCCTCGGCGAGGACGGCGAGTTCCGCGCGCTCGGCGCGCAGGGTGCGGGCGGTGCGGCGGGCGTCGTCGGCGGCGCGCTGGGCGGCCCGGCGGTCCTCGTCGCAGGTGCGGGCGCGCTCGGCGCACAGCTGCTGGCGGCGCTCGCACTCGGCGGTGTCCTCGGCGAGTTCGCGCTGGCGGCGGGTCCAGTTGGCGCGCTCGCGCAGCCGGAAGGCGAGCCCGGCCAGCGCGTCGGCGGAGCGGCGGGCCTGCTGGGCGGCCTCCCGCAGCTCCTCGTGCCGGGTGGCGGCCGCGGCGTGGTCGGTCTCGGCCTCGGCGTGGTCGGCGCGCACGGTGGCGAGCCGGGCAGCGGCGGTCTCGGCCTGCTCGGCGGCGGCGCGGGCGGCATCGGCGAGCTCGGCGAGGGTGCCGGGCGGGCACTGGGTGTGCCAGGAGGCAAGCCGGGCGGCCAGCGCCCGGTCGCCGCCGAGCCGGGCGGCGAGTTCGCGGATGTGCTCCTCGCGGGCGGTGGCCCGGGTGCGCAGCTCGCGGCGCTCGTCGTCGGCGGCGCGCTCGTCGTGCATCGCCGGGTTGGGCGGCACCAGGAAGAAGGCCGGTTCGGCCTCGATCGGGGCGATCAGGGCCGCGGCGGTGCCGACGGCCACCGTGGAGCGGGGCAGCAGGGCGGCCGCCTGCAGCGCCTGCCGGGCGCGGTCCAGCGAGGACGGGTCGGTGACCACCACGCCGTCCACCAGCTCGGGACGGGCGGCCAGGATCGCCTCGTGGTCGGCCGGGTCGACGGACTGGGCGAGGTAGCGCCAGCCGGGCAGCGCGGGGATGCCCTGCTCGCCGAGGTGTTCGACGGTGGCGAGCACGTCGGGGCCGGGCGGCAGCAGGCCGCCGTCGCCGAGCGCGGCCAGGATCCGGGAGTCGTCCGCGGCGGCGGTGCGCAGGTCGAACAGGGTGCGCTCGGCGGTCGCCACCGCCTGGTCGAGCTGGTCGCGCAGCGCCTCGGCGTTGGCGTCCAGCAGGCGCGGGGTGAGGAAGCCCTCCGGCTCCTCGCCGCCCTCCTGGTAGGGGGTCAGCGCGAGCAGGTCGGCGAGCCGGGGTTCGGCGGCGAGCAGCGCGGCGGTGCGCTGCTCGGCGGCCAGCGCGCGGTCGGCGGCGGCCCTGGCGTCGGTGGCGCGGGCGGCGGCGAGCTCGGCCCTGGCCTCGGCGGCGGCGGCCTCCCGGACCCGGGCGGCGGACTGCTCGGCGACGCCCCTGGCCTGTCCGAGGGCCTCGGTGGCGGCCTTCTCGGCGTCGGCGGCGTGCAGCGCGGCGCGGGCCGGGTCCGGTTCGTCGGCGGTCGGGTCGATCCAGCCGGCCTCGACGGCCGCGGCGGTCTCCTGCTCCACCTCGGCGAGCCGCTGGCGCAGGTGCTCGGCCTCGCTGCGGGCCTTCTGGGCGGCGGTGGCGGCGGCGGTGGCCTCGGCCTGGGCGGCGGAGCCGTCCTCCTGGAGCTCGCCGGCGCGCAGCTCCTCCTGGTCGGCCCGGGTCTCGGCGGCGAGCGCGGCCGTCTCCAGGGCGCGGGCCAGGGCGCCGGCGGCCTGGGCCCGGGCGGCGAGGGCCGGGGCGGCGTCCAGCTCGGCCTCGCGGATCGCGACGGCGACCCGGGCGGCCCGGTCGGCGGCGGCGCGCTGGCGCAGCACGGCCTCGGCGGCCTGCCAGGCGGAGTGCAGGGTGCGGGCCTCGGTCAGCTCCCGGCGCAGGCCGGCGGCCTCGCCGGTGGCGGCGGCCAGCCCCAGGGCGGCGTGCCGGTAGGTGAGTTCGGCGGTGATCAGGGAGTGCCGGGTGCGGTCGGCCTCGGCGGCGGTGACCGCGCTCGCGGCGGCGGCCACCTCGATGGCCAGGTCGTGCGCCCGGTCGCGCTCGACGGCCGCCCGGGCGGAGAGCGCCTGGGCGAGCCGGCGGGTGCGTCGCTCGGCGGTGCGGTGGCTCTCCCGGACGCCTTCGCGGGCGGCGGTGGACTCGACGATCCGCTCCAGGAGTTCGACCGAGCCGGCGGTGAAGTCCCGTTCGGCGGTGAGCTCGGAGCGGCGGCCGAGCTTGGCGGCGAAGCCGTGCACCAGGTCGGCCAGGCCGTCGGTGTCGCGGGTGTCGGTGACGGCGCGCAGCAGCAGGTCGGTGAAGTCGGAGTCGTGCTTGACCGCGAACAGGCCGGCCGCCTCGCCCTCGTCCGCGTTCATCTCGCGCTGGTAGCGGAAGAGTTCGGGGTCGAGGCCGAGCTCGCCGAGGTGCTCGTTCCAGCGGTCGTGGATGTCCTCGAAGACCAGGTCGAGGTGCGGGTGGGTCTTGCCGGCCTCGGTGAGCGAGTCGCGGAAGCCCTTCATGGTGCGGCGCCGGCCGCGGGCCCTGCTGTCGGGGCCGAGGCTGGGCCGTTCGGCGACCGGCAGGGAGTCGAGGGTGAGGCCGGGGCCGGGGCGGAAGGAGTACCAGGTCTCGGCGAACTTCCGCGGGTCGGAGGAGACTTGGCGCCCGCGCCACTCGCTGACCTTGCCGACCACGATCAGCTCGCCGGTGACGGTGTGCTGCCACTCCAGGGCGACGTGGCCGCAGTCGTCGGCGAGCAGGAACTTGCGCAGCACGCCCGAGCTGGCGCCGCCCAGGGTGTTGCGGTGGCCCGGCAGCATCACCGAGAAGATCAGCTTCAGCAGGACGGACTTGCCGCCGCCGTTCTCCAGGAACAGCACGCCGGCGGGCGCGGGCCGGCGCTGCGGGCCCTCCGGCTCCTCGCCGAACAGCCCGATCTGCTGCGGCCGGGGCTCGGCCACCGGCTCGCCTACGCCGCGCAGGTCGAGCACCGTGTCGGCGTAGCGGGCGCCGGCCGGTCCGATCGAGTACAGGCGGACCCGGTTGAGCTCGTACATGTGCGGCGGTTCTCCAGAGGGCGGGGGTCGGTAGCAGGGGCGCAGGCGCTCGGCCGGGTGGGGGCCGGGCCGGGGTCAGAGCGAGTGGAAGGGCAGGCCCGCGTCGGCGACCAGGTCGTCGGAGTGGTCGGGCGGCAGGAGGGTCGGGGTGCCGTCGGTGACCGGGACCACGCCCAGGTCGGTGAGTTCCGCCATCGCGGCGCTGCCGGCCAGGTCGCGGACCTGGAGCTGGTAGCGGGCGGTGGTGCGGTAGGTGCCGCCGGCGTCGTCGGAGGTCTTCTGCAGGAAGCCGGAGTCGACCAGGAAGAGCACCGCCTTGGAGATGATGCCGATGGTGGAGCCGGCCAGCCGGCGGGCGTCCTTGGTGGCGCCGGTGGCCGAACGGCGGGCCCAGACCCGCCAGGCGGCCTCCAGGCCCGGTGCGTCGCTGGCCGGGTCGGAGTTGGCGCCCTCGGCCTCGGCGCGCTCCTCCAGGCGGCGGCAGGCCTGCCGGACGAACGCGTCCACGCCGTTGACGGTGACCCGGCCGAGGTAGCCCTCGTCGGCGAGGTCCTCGGGGCGGGGGAAGGCGAGCGCGGCGACCGCGAGGTGGGCCAGGCCGTGCAGGAAGCGGTCGGTGGACTCGGAGGCGGCCCGGCGCGAGTAGTCGCCCATCCGGACGGCGAAGACCGAGTCCTCGGCGGCGGCGACGGCCATGCCGGCCCGCGGCGACACCTCCAGCACCACCAGGCCCATGCCGGTGGCGACCGCGTCGGCGATCCGGGCGAAGCCCGGGTCCTCCCGGTGGCGGCGGACCAGCTCGGCGTACTCGGCGTCCCGGGCCGGGAGCAGCTTGGCCTGGAGGCCGAAGGAGACCAGCCGGGCGGCGTCGGCGACATCGGCCGGGGTGAGGGCGGCGGGCGCGGCGGGCGCGCTCTCGGGGGGCCAGGCCGTGTCGTGCGCGGTCATCACGGGCGGGGCTCCTTGGTGCGGGAGGGGGAGGCTTCGGTGCGGGACGGGGACGGCCGGGGGCCGGGGGCCGGCGCGGCGGGCATCAGCCGGCCTCCTTGCGGTCGGCCGCCATGCCCGCGGCGTCGAGGAGGGCGCTGCCGACGATCAGGTCGGCGCCGCCGAACTCCGGGTCGTCGAGGCGGGCGCCGTCGTCGACGGCGAACAGGAGGCGTTCCTCGCCCTGTCGGTAGGCGGTGCCGACCGGGGGGCTGGCGGCGTGCACGGCCAGCAGGGCGACCAGGTAGGGGAGGTCCGGGTCCTGGCGGCGGGCGTCGGCGAGCAGGCCGGAGAGTCGGCGCGGGGCGTCCGCGGGGAGGTCGAGCAGGTCGAGGGCCGCCTCCAGCTGGGCCTCGGAGAAGCGGCTGTCGTCGGGGGTGGCCACCAGGTCCGGTTCGGGCAGCTCGGCGCCCAGGTGCTCGCGCTCGACGGGCGGGGTGAGCAGCAGGTCGACCAGGTCGGCGACCCGCACCGAGACGGGGGTGCGCAGGCCGGCGCCGCGGGCGAAGAAGGCGTCGGTGGGCCGGGTCGCGCGGGCGACCGGGAGCTCCAGCAGCGGGGCGAGCAGGTGCCCGTACAGGTCGATGCCGCTGCGGGCGCCGGGGGTGGCGAAGGCCTGCCGGTCCTGCTCGGCGCGGAACAGCGGGCCGGCCTCCAGCAGCCGGGTCTGCAGCTGGGTGTGGCGGCGGATGCAGTCCTTGACGATGTCGACCAGCTCGGCGGCGCGGCGCTTGTGCTCCGGCTCCTCGGTCTCGTCCCGGGCCTTGCGGATGTTGGTGAGGATCGCGTTCTCGTGCCGGTAGCGGTCGGCGATGTGGTCGAGCGCCTCGTCGATCAGGTCCGGGACGGTCTCCATCCAGTCGACCGCCCGCACGTTGCGCCGGGTGGCCTCCAGGGCGCGGCGCAGCGTCTCGGCGTACTGGACGGTGCGGTAGCGGGCCTGCTCGGCGGCGAGCTGGGCGTCGGCGAGGCGGCCGCGCCGGATCAGCACCTCCAGCTTCACCTCGGCGGCGATCTGGGCGGAGGTGACGTCGGTGTCGAGCGCGCCGACCAGGACGTTGACCGCCTCGTCGGTGGTGCGCAGGTAGACGCCGCCGTCGGGCCCGGGGACCTCCTCGATCAGCTTGAAGTCGTAGTCGCGCCGGACGTAGCCGCCGTCGGGGGCGAAGGTGCCGTAGACGGCGCGGAAGCCGCGGTCGACGCTGCCGACGTTGATCAGCGACTCCAGCACCCAGCGGGCCACCCGCTCGTGCTCGGCGGTGGCCCGGCCGGGGTTCTGCGCGGCGATCCGGGGCAGCAGGCGGCCGAGCACTATGTCGCGGTCGGCGCCGGTGTCGAAGTCCATGTTGAGCGTGACCAGGTCGATCGCGGCCAGGCCGACCTCGGCCATGGTGTACGAGCCGTACTCCCCCGCCAGGTTGACCTTGCGGCTGTCGAGGTCGTGCAGCGGCGCGGTGCAGGCCAGGGCCTTGAGGCGGCGGGCCAGCCCCTCGTCGGCGGCGGGCCCGGGCGCGGGCCGCGCGGCCGCGGCGGGCGGCCGGAGCTGCTGGTCGGCGGGCTGGTCTGCGATGGCGGTCACGGTGGACAACTTTAGAGGTTCGCACCGACAAGGGCCGAAACGAGCCCTGATGTACCGGTTGACCCTTCTCCGAAGCAATGTTGAACATGTTCAATTTTACCTCTAGGGTCATCCCGAGCAGGTCGGGGAGCCTCCCCGGCCGAGCCGTCGAGCTGGGGACGTGGAACATGGCGGACAACCCGGAGCAGCTGCGCCGGAACGTGCGGCGCTGGCTGTGGATCTTCATCGTGTGCCTGGTGCTGAGCGGCCTGACCGCCTTCCCGCTGGAGACCGAGACCCGCTGGCTGGCCGACGCGGTCGGCGGCGGCCCGCTCGGCGACCACTTCCCGGCGCTGGCCGACTGGACCGGGCGGGTCGGCCGCGGCGTGGCCGAGACCAACGCCCGCTACCCCTTCCTCGCCTACGGCACCGACTGGCTGGCCTTCGCCCACCTGGTGATCGCCGCCGCCTTCTGGGGGCCGCTCAAGGACCCGGTGCGCAACGTCTGGGTGATCCGCTGGGCCGTGCTGGCCTGCGCCGGGATCATCCCGCTGGCACTGATCTGCGGCCCGCTCCGCGGCATCCCGCTGTACTGGCGATTCGTCGACATGTCGTTCGGCGTCATCGGCGTGCTGCCGCTGCTCCTCGTGCTCCGCGGCATCCGCCGGCTGGAGTGGGCGCAGGCGCTCGGGAGCGGCCCGGCGGCCCCGGCGGCCTGACCCCGGCCGGGCGCGCCACGCCGCTCGCGGGGCGCGCCCGGCCCGCCGCTGATCCTGCGTCAACGCGGCGCCGCGCAGGCTCTACGATCGGCGCAGGAGCTGCTGGGAGGCGGGCAGGCGTGGCCGAGACGGTGATCGATCTCAACGCGGACCTCGGTGAGGGGTTCGGGCGGTGGACACTGACGGACGACGAGGCACTGTTGTCCGTGGTGACCAGCGCCAACGTGGCGTGCGGCTTCCACGCCGGCGACCCGTCCACGATGCGCCGGGTCTGCGCCCTGGCCGCCGAACGCGGGGTGCGGATCGGCGCCCAGGTCTCCTACCGGGACCTGGCCGGCTTCGGCCGCCGGGCGATGGACGTGCCGCCCGAGGAGCTGGCCGACGAGATCGCGTACCAGATCGGCGCCCTCCAGGTCTTCGCCCGCGCGGCCGGCTCCCGGGTCTCCTACGTGAAACCGCACGGCGCGCTCTACAACCGGGTGGTGCAGGACAGCGAGCAGGCGGAGGCGGTGGTCTCCGGCGTGCTGCGGGCCGGGGCGGTGTGCGACGGCCCGCTGCCGGTGCTCGGCCTGCCCGGCTCGCGGCTGCTGGCGGTGGCCGAGGGGGTGGGGCTGCCGGTGGTGACGGAAGCTTTCGCCGACCGCGCCTACACCTGGGCCGGCACCCTCGTCCCGCGGGGCGATCCGGAGGCCGTGGTGCACGATCCGGAGACGGTCATCGCCCGCGCGGTGAGCATCGCCCGGGACGGCGAGGTGACCGCGGTCGGCGGCGAGCTGGTGGACGTCTCGGCCCGCTCGCTGTGCGTGCACGGCGACACCCCGGGCGCGGCGCAGCTGGCCTGGCGGGTCCGCGGGGCGCTGGCCTCCGCCGGGGTGCGGGTGGAGGCCTTCGTCTGATGGCCGGGCGCCCGGTGGTCCGGTGGGTCGGGGAGGACGCGCTGCTGGTGGAGCTGGACTCGGCCGAACGGGTGGCGGCGCTGTACGCCCTGCTGACAGCCCGGCGGGCCGAGCTCCCGGCGGTCACCGAGATCGTCCCGGCGGCCCGCACCGTGCTGCTGGACGGGGTCGCCGACCGCCCGTCACTGGCCCGGCTGCTGGCCGGTCTCGACCTGGCCGGGCACCCGCCGGCCGACGGACCGCTGGTGGAGATCCCGACCCGCTACGACGGCGCCGACCTGGCCGAGGTCGCGGCCGGCTGGGGCGTCTCCCCCGAGGCCGCCGTCCGGGTCCACAGCACCCCCGAGTACCGGGTCGCCTTCTGCGGCTTCGCCCCCGGCTTCGGCTACCTGACCGGCCTGCCCGACGGGTACGGGGTGCCCCGGCGGGCCACCCCGCGCAGCTCCGTCCCGGCCGGCTCGGTCGCGCTGGCCGGCCCGTACACCGGCGTCTACCCGCGCTCCTCGCCCGGCGGCTGGCAGCTGCTGGGCCGGACCGCCACCGTGCTCTGGGACCTCGACCGGGAGCCGGCCGCGCTGCTCGCCCCCGGGGTCCGGGTGCGGTTCGTCCCGGTGGCCGGCGATGGCTGAGCCGACGGCGACCGGGCCGGCCGGGGCCGAGCGGGCGGCGACCGGGCCGGCCGGGGCCGAGCCGACAGCGACCGGGATGGCCCGGACGGAGCTGGCGGTGGTGCGGCCCGGACCGCTCACCACCGTGCAGGACCTGGGGCGGCGCGGGGTCGCGCACCTGGGCGTGCCGCGCGCCGGGGCGCTCGACGAGCCCGCGCTGCGCGCCGCCAACCGCCTGGTGGGCAACCCGGACGGGGCCGCCGCCCTGGAGACCACCCTCGGCGGGGTCGCGCTGCGGGCGCTCGCCCCCGCCGTGGTGGCGGTGACCGGCGCCCCGGCCCCGGTGACCGTGGACGGCCGGCCGGCGCCCTGGGGCGCGGCCGTCGCGCTGCCGGCGGGCGCGGTGGTCGAGGTCGGGGCGGCCACCCACGGCGTGCGGAGCTACCTGGCGGTGGCGGGCGGCCTCGCGGTGCCGCCGGTGCTGGGCAGCCGCTCGGCGGACCTGCTCTCCGGGCTCGGACCGCCCCCGCTCGCGGCCGGCGACCGACTGCCGGTCGGCCCGGCGGCCGCCGGCCCGCGGGCCGGACTGGTGCCGCTGCCCGGCCCGCCCGGCGAACTCGTGCTGCGGCTGCGGCCGGGACCGCACGACGACTGGTTCGCCGACCTGGCCGGCCTGGCCCGCGCCGTCCACCGGGTCGCCGCGGCCAGCAACCGGGTGGCGCTGCGCACCGAGGGACCGCCGCTGGCACGCGCCCGCGGCGGTGAACTGCCCAGCGCCGGCATGGTGCTGGGAGCCGTCCAGGTGCCGCCCGACGGCCACCCGGTGATCTTCCTGGCCGACCACCCCACCACCGGTGGCTACCCGGTGGTGGGCGTGGTGCCGCGGGCGGATCTGGCCGCCGCCGCGCAGGCCCGGCCGGGCACACCCGTGCGGTTCCTGCTGGTCCGCGGCCCGGGCGGCGGATGACGGCTGCCCAGGCGGCGGGTGACGGCTGCCCGGGCGGGGCGGTGGACGGCCGCCCGGGCGGCGGGTGGCGGCCGCCCGGCCGGCCCTCTGCCGGCCGGCCGGGCGGGGTCCGAGGGGGCCCGCCGGGTCTCAGCAGCGGACCAGCAGCACCGAGACGACCGTGCAGGTGGCGCTGGAGCTGTCGTTGACCGCGACGGGATCGGCCGGGGTCGAGGCGGTGCGCACGGCCGTCGCGGTCACCGGCCCGAGGCCCAGCAGGCCGACCGCGCTGCGGAAGGTCGAGGTGGCACCGGTACCGACCGGGAGCGCGCCGTAGGTGCAGGTGACCGTACGGCCGGCGGTGGTGCAGCCCGCGCTGAGGTTGGTGGCCGTCGCGCCGGCCGGCAGCGTGGTCGTGACGGTGGCCGAACCGGCCGCCGCCGGACCCTGGTTGCGCACCGTCAGGGTGTAGCCGATGGCGCCCGGCAGCAGGGCCGGGGCCTGCGCGGTGAGCGAGACGGCGAGGTCGGCCTTGGGCAGCACCGGCGGGCGCGGCACGAACGCCACCCCGGACGGGAAGGCGCCGACCGCGGTGGTCGTGGTCACCAGGTTGGCGGCGGTGTCCACCACGGCCAGCGTGCCGCTGCCGACCGCGGTGACGTACAGCTGGGCGCCGGAGGGGCTGACGGCGAGGGCGGCGGGTGCCGGGCCGACCGCGATCGTGCCGGTCACCGTGTTGCTGGCGGTGTCGATCACGGAGACGGTGTCGTCCGCCAGATCGGCCACGTACGCCCGGGCGCCCGAGGGGTCGAGCGCGACGGCGTGCGGGATCCGGCCGACCGGGACGGTGGCGGTCACCGTCATGGAGGCGGTGTCGACCACCGAGACGCTCGCGGCGTAGGAGTTGGCCACGTACAGCCGGGTGCCCGCAGGGTTCAGCGCGGCCGCGACCGGGCCGGAGCCGACCGGGACGGTCGCGGACACCGCCCGGGTCGCGAGGTCGATCACGGTCACGGTGTGGCCGCCCGCGTCGGCGGTGAAGGCGTGGGCACCGACCGGGTCGACCACCACGGCGTTGGGGCCCGGGCCGACCGGCACGGTGCCGGTCACCGTGTCGGCGGCGGTGTCGATCACGGACACCGAGTTGTCGCCCGCGTTGGCGACGTAGGCGTGGGCGCCGGTCGGATCCAGCGCCACCGCGCTCGGGAACGCGCCGACCGGGACGGTGGCCGTCACCGTGTTGCTCACGGTGTCGACCACCGAGACCGTCGCGTCGCGCAGGTTCGCCACGTACACCCGGGTGCCGGCCGGATCGACCGCCAGCCCGTCCGGGCCCCGGCCGACCGGGACGGTGGCGATCACCCCGTGGGTGGTGGCGTCCAGCACCGACAGGGTGTTGTCGTCCGTGTTGACCACGTACGCGCGGTCGGCGAGCGCCGTGGCCGCCCCCGCGGGCGGGGCCGCGAGCCCTGCCCCGGCGGCTAACGCAACGGCGGCGGCGGCCAGAACGGCCAGTCTCGGACGGCGGCGACGGGCGACGGCACGGGACATCCGGGTGCTCCTTCTCGGTGGCTTCGCAGCGGGCGGGCTTCGCGGTGAGCAGGGCTTCGCGGTGAGCAGGGCTTCGCGGTGCAGGGCTTCGCGGGGCGGCGGCGGGTCCGGGCGGGGCGCGTTCGTGCTCGTTCGTGCGCGGGTCGGCAGGGCAGCGGAGCAGCGGGCAGCACGGGCGCCGGATCGGGCGCGGTCGCGACGAGTAGCAACCTAGGGGCGCTGCGTGATCGGCACAAGACCCGGTCCCCAGTGCCACGGTGGGGCCGGCGGCGCTCGCGAGCGGCCCCGGCGGCGAACGCCCAGACTGGTGCCGTGACCGGGGACGGCCGGCAGACCGGCGAACCGGCCAGCGGCAGGGAGGAGCGGCGATGGCCGAGCACGTGGTCCGGGTCGACGGCGTCGAGCTGTGCAGCGAGGCCCTCGGCGACCCGACCCACCCGCCGGTCCTGCTCGTGATGGGCGCCGGGGCCTCGATGATCCACTGGGACGAAGGCTTCTGCCGGCTGCTCGCCGCGGGCGGGCGCTTCGTGATCCGGTACGACCACCGCGACACCGGACGCTCCACCTGCTACCCACCGGGCCACCCCGGGTACACCGGCGCCGACCTGGTGGCGGACGCCGTGCGGGTGCTGGACGGCCACCGGATCGGGGCCGCGCACCTGGTGGGCGTCTCGGCTGGCGGCGCGCTGGTCCAGCTGCTCGCGCTGCGCCACCCCGAGCGGGCCTGCTCGCTCACGCTGATCAGCACCACCGCCGCTCTCCCCGGCGGCGGTGAACTCCCGCCGCCGACCGAGGAGTTCCTCCGGTACGTGACGTCCGCGCCGACGGCGGGCGCCGATCCGCAGGCGGCGGTCGAGCAGCAGGTCGACCACGCCCGGGTGCTCTCGGGCGGGCGGCGCCCGTTCGACGAGGCCGCCGCCCGCAGCCTGGCCCGCCGCGACGCCGAGCGCGCCCGCGACCTCGCCGCGGCCCGCAACCACGACGCGCTGCCGGACGGCGACCTCCCGACCGCGCCGCTGTCCTCGATCACCGCGCCCACCCTGGTGATCCACGGCAGCGCCGATCCGATGTTCCCGCTGCCGCACGGCGCCGCGCTGGCACGGCGGATCCCCGGCGCCCGGCTGCTCACCCTCCCCGACGCCGGCCACGGGCTGGAGCCGGCCGACCGCAGCACGGTCGCCACCGCGATCATCGACCACACCGCCCCGGGGCGCAGCGGCCCGGGGCGCAGCAGCCCGCCCTAGTGGGCCAAGTAGCCGCCGTCCACCGGGAGGACGACGCCGGTGATGAACGAGGCCTCGTCGGAGGCCAGGAAGAGGATCGCCCGCGCCACCTCCTCGGGCTCGCCGAGGCGCCCCATCGGGTGCTGGCGGACGATCTCCGAGAGGTACTCGGGGCCGCCCGGCTCCTGCGGCAGCCGGCGGACCCGGTCGGTGTTGATCGTGCCCGGGGCGACCGCGTTGATCCGGATGCCCCGGGCCGCCCATTCGACGGCCAGGTGCTTGGTCAGCCCGCTCGCGACGAACTTGGCGGGCCCGTACACCGCTTGGCCCGACTGACCGGCCAGGCCGGAGATCGAGGAGAGGCAGACGATCGCGCCCCGGCCGGCCGGGGCCATCCGCTCGATCGCGTACTTGCAGGTGAGGAACATGCCGCGGCCGTCGACCGCCATCACCCGGTCCCAGTCCTCGGGGGTGGCGTCCAGGACGGTGTGCAGCGGGAGGATGCCGGCGTTGGCCACCAGGACGTCGATCCCGCCGTAGCAGGTGACCGACTCGTCGATCATGCGCCGGGCGTCGGCCGGCTCCGAGACGTCGCCGACCACCACGCGCACCTGCGCCCCGGTCGCCGCCAACGCCCCGCGCAGGGCTTCGAGTTCGGCCGCGTCCAGGTCGGTGATCACCAGCCGGGCGCCCTCGGCGGCGAAGAGTTCGGCGGTGGCGCGACCGATGCCGCGGGCCGCGCCGGTCACCACCGCGGCCCGGCCGGCCAGTCGCCCGCCGGGTGACCCGGATTCCTCACCCGTCGACCGCGCGCCCGCCGTTGCCGTCATGGTCCGCTCCCGTCCGTCCGGTTCCTGCCCGGGTACCAGGGTGGCGCACCAGGGCGCCCCGGACGGGCGCGGCACGCGGTGCGGGTGCGGTACGTGGCGCAGGCGTGGATCAGCGCCCGACCGCGGCCAGCAGTGCCGCCGGATCGTGGACGCTGAGCCGCAGTTCGCGAAGCCGGACCGGCAGCCCGATCGCCCTGGCCCGCACCCGCGGTTCGAGCTCCAGCCGGACCAGCCCCTGCGCGGAGCCGTTCACCAGCCAGTACCCGCCGAAGCCGTGGACGCCGAAGCCGCTCACCGACCGGGTGTCCGGGACCGCCGCCCGGATCGACGCGAGCGGGATCTCCGCCCGGAACGCCCATCCCATCCGCACCGTCAGCACCCCGCCGGACAGCCGGGCCGCGGCGCGGCGCGGGCCCAGCCCGAGCGGGGTGGCCAGGGCGGTGAACCAACCGTCGTACCTGACCGTGAACTCGTTCGATGACATCCCATCAGCTTCACACCGGGAGGCCGGCACCGGAAGCGGGCCGCTACACGATCTTGATGTACCGGCCAGATTCACGTCATCTCAGCCGCTTATCATCACAGCTCGCGCCGCCACGGTGCCCAGCACCGTTCGCGTCCTGCCCGGGTGCCGGTCCGGCCATGCCTCCCGCCACGACGAACAGGACCGCAGATGCGCATCCACCGACCGACGACCATGGCCGGTGTCCGGTGATCGACTGGTTCCACGGGGCCGTGCTCGGCCTGATCCAGGGGCTGACCGAGTTCCTCCCGATCTCCTCCAGCGCCCATCTGCGGGTGTTCTCCGCCCTGTTGGGCTGGGACGACCCCGGCGCCGCGTTCACGGCGGTGACCCAGCTGGGCACGGAGGCGGCGGTGCTGATCTACTTCCGCAAGGACATCGCCGCGATCGTCTCGGCCTGGACGGTGGCACTCGTCCGCCCCGAGCGCCGGCAGGACCCGAACGCCCGGCTCGGCTGGTTCGTGATCATCGGAACGCTGCCGATCGGCCTGATCGGCGCCGCGTTCCAGGACACCATCGAGACCTCGCTGCGCGACCTGCGGGTGATCGGCACCACCCTGATCGTGTTCGGCCTGATCCTCGCGGTGGCCGACCGCAGCCGCGCCGTCCGCCACGCGCGTCCGATCAGCTCGCTCACCCTGCCGCACGCGGTCGGGTACGGCCTGGCCCAGGCGCTGGCCCTGATCCCCGGGGTGTCCCGCTCCGGCGGCACGATCAGCGCCGGCCTGCTGCTCGGCTACAGCCGGGAGGCGGCGGCGCGGTACTCGTTCCTGCTGGCCGTCCCCGCCGTCCTGGCCTCCGGCACGCTGGAGCTGTTCAAGATCGGCGAGGGGCCGGCCCCGGCCTGGGGACCGACCCTGCTGGCCACCGCGATCGCCTTCGTGGTGGGTTACGCCGCGATCGCGTGGTTCCTGAAGTACATCTCCCGCAACAGCTTCCTGCCGTTCGTGGTGTACCGGGTGCTGCTCGGGGTGGCGCTGATCGTGCTGGTCGGCACCGGCCACCTGGCCGCCGACGCCGGTGCCACCACCGAGTAGCGGGTCCCACCGCCGCGGCGCCGACCTGCGACGGAAGGTCAGCGGCCGCGCGGGGCGTACATGATGACGGCGACGCCGGCCAGGCAGATCAGGGCGCCGATGACGTCGGCGCGGTCCGGCCGGTAGCCGTCCACGGCCATCCCCCAGGCCAGCGATCCGGCGACGAACACACCACCGTAGGCGGCGAGGATCCGCCCGAAGTCGGCGTCCTCCTGGAGGGTGGCGACGAAGCCGTAGATGCCGAGCGCGATGACGCCGGCGCCGATCCAGGCCCAGCCCCTGTGCTCGCGCACGCCTTGCCACACCAGCCAGGCGCCGCCGATCTCGAACAGGGCGGCGGCGGCGAACAGGGCGATGGAGCGCAGGACGGTCATGACCGGCAACCCTACGGGCGTGGGGCGGCGGCCGGTCACCGGCAGGTCGGGCAGCGCGCGAGTCCGGGTACCGGGTGCAGGGGCGGGCGGGGGCGCCGTCCCGGTCAGCCGCGGTCTGCGCGGCGGCGCCAGGTCCAGAACGCGGCCGCCGCCACCAGCAGGACGGCCGCCACCACGGCCAGCGCGGTACGGGTGCCCGAGGAGCCGTCCGACTGCTCCGCCGGGGCCGCGGCGGGCGGTGCCGCCGGGCTCGCGACCGCAGCGGTGGACACGGCGGTCGACGCGGCGGTGGACGGGGCCGCGGACGGCTGCGCGCCGGCGGCCGTGGGGCTCGCGGCGAGCGGTACGGCCCCCGGGGCGGCGGCGGTGAGCTTCAGCACCGGCGCGGGGTGGGCCGGGTTCGGCGCCCCCTGCGGCAGCTCGATCCAGCGGTCGATCCGGCCGTCGGTGTAGCCGACCAGCGACTTGAAGGCGAGCTCCGGGGCGTCCGGCAGCTGCCGGACCTTGATCGAGTACTTGGCGTCCGCTCCCGGCGCCGGGGCGGGCCCGGCCACCGCGTAGCCGTCCGCGATCGGGCTCAGCGTCCACCCCGCGGGGCCCTCGGCCAGGCTCACGTCACCGGGCTGCAGGCCCTCCGGCAGCACCACCCGGATCTCCTTGATCCCCGCGGTGGAGGACTCCCCCTCGGCGTCGAAGGCGATCACGGCGTCCGCCGCCAGCGCCTGCGGGGTGGCGGACTCCACCTCGACGTGGGCGGAGGCGGGGCCGGCCAGGACCAGGGCACCGGCCAGGACCGCGGCCGGAACGGCGACACGGGCGAGCAGACGGGAACGCTGCATGGGTCCAGCACACTCCTGCGGGGCGACGGGACGGCGTCGAGGAGGCGGCGCCGCTTGGCGGGGCGCATCCATCATGCCAGCCCCGGCCGGCGGAGCAGGGGGCCTTGCCGGGTCAACCCCGCTCGCGCGCCGTCAGCCGGCCGCGCACGGCGGCGTGCACCTCGGCCTCCTCGGCCGGATCCGCGGCCAGCCGCCGCAGGCGCTCCAGCACCCGCACGTCGCCGGTGGTGGTGACGTGCCGGGCGGCCAGCTCGCGGGTGGTCTCCTCGCAGTCCCAGAGGCACTCGACGGCAGGACCCTCGCCGAAGTGCGGGTCGGTGACCGAGAGCGCCTGGGCAGCTCTGCCGCGCAGCTCGGAGGAGACCGCCTCGCCGTAGACGTGGCGCAGGGCCGGGACGGCTGCGGCGGCGGCCAGCCGCCCCGCGCCGTCGACCAGCGACCCCAGCCCGTGGCCGGTGACCCCGCGCACCGAGATCCAGCGCCGCAGGGCGTCCACCACCAGCGGACCGTCGGCCGGCTCGCCGGCGTCCGCCAGCAGCTGGCAGGCGCGCTCGCCGAGGGCACTGTCGGCGCCGCCGGTGGCCGGATCGGCCCAGCGGCGGGCGTGCGCCAGCGCCTCGGGGCCGCGCATCCGGCCGAGCACCTCCAGCGCGGCGGCGACCACCCGCTCGTCCACGTCCGCCGCGGCGGCCTCGATCAACTCGGCGGCGGCCGGGTCGCGCTGCTCGACGAGGTGGCGCAGGACGGCGGTGCGGGCGCCGGGGGCGCCCGTCCGGGCGGCCTCCAGCAGGGCGGGCCGGTCCTCCGGGCGGACCACGGCGGTCAGGCAGCGGGCCGCGGCGGCGGCGCGTCGGGCGGGTGCCTCGGGATCGGTGGCGGCCGGGTCGGCCTGGTCGGCCCAGGCGAGCACGTCGGCGGTGCTCCAGCCGGGGGTGACCACACCGCGGCCCAGCTGGCGCTGCCAGAGGTCGAACGGGGACTGCTCGCTCGCGGTGGCGATCCGGGGGTGGTGCGCGGCCCACAGGCGCCAGGGCCTCGGCTCGTACGCGGCCCGGACGGCGGCCCGCAGCTCGGCGTCGCCCTCGGGGCCCTCGGGGAAGCGGCGCAGCACGGAGGGGGCCAGCGCCAGCAGCGAACGGTCGTCGTCGCGCAGCGCCAGCTCGTCCAGGGCCCAGGCCCAGTTCGTCCCGACGGCGGCGTAGCCGCGCAGCAGGTCCAGGGCGTCGCGGCGGCCGTAGGCGGCGAGGTGGCCGAGGACGGCGAGGGCGAGCCCGGTGCGGGCGTCGTCCCGGTCGATGCCGTCCTCGACGGAGTGCAGGTGCAGCTCGAGGCCGGTGAGCGGCGCCTCCAGCTCCATGTACAGCCGGGCGTAGTAGAGGGAGCGGTTCTCGAGCTGCCAGTCGGCGCGGGGGTCCTCGGTGACGCACTGCTCCAGGGCGGCGATCGCCTCGTCGCGGTCGGCGGCCAGGGCATGCAGTTGCCCGTCACCGCGGCCTCGCTGGAGGAGGCCGAGGAGGCTGGCACTTGGCGCTATCACTGGCTCGAACATGAGGTCAGCATCCGTTGCGGCGGTCGTCGAGGCAACGGGATTTCCGTCGCCGGGGTCGGTGAGGTCCTGCTCAGGCGCCCGGGCGCCGGAATCACCGAAGGCTACCGCCTGGTTGGCGGATCCGCACACAGGGCGACTCGAAACGGCCAGGTGCGGGCCACTGTGCCCCGGCCACGCCGCGGGTTGCGAGGGCCCCCGGCACAACCACCCGAAACCCCCACATCCGGGCACGGGCCGACGGGGGCGCCACGCCCCGCCGGCCCGTCACCCGGCGTGCCCGGAACGGAACGCTTCGTACCGGTAGCGCCCTTCGCCCGGCGCTCGACCGGGCGGCGGGTGGCGGGAACCGGGCAGCGGGCAGCGGGTAGCGAGCGCCGATCGCCCGCGGTGGCCTCAGACCGGACGGCGGCGGGCCGGGAGCACCGCCGTGATCTCCTCCCGGAGTTCGGCCACGGCCGGCAGCCCCTGGTAGCGGCCGGCCAGCCGGTACATCTCGCGCAGCCGGTCCCAGGTGCGCAGCGAGGAGGTCTGGTTGATCGCCGCCAGCGCCAGTTTGGCCTGCACCTGGGCGGCGTCCGGCTCGCCCGAGATCCAGTAGACGGAGGCGAGGGTGATCCGGTCCAGCAGCGCGGAACGCTCGCGCCCGGAGCCGGCCCGCAGGTCGATGGCCTGCCGGGCGTGGTACTCGGCGAGCCGGACGGCGCCCGGGTCGTGCTCGGCCAAGGTCCGGTAGACCAGCGCCTGCATGCCGTGCAGCTCGGCCTCGTTGAACAGCTGCATCCAGCTCGGCGGGGCCTCCTGCGGCTCCTGGACGAACAGCTCCTCGGCCTTGCCGAGCACCCGCCGGGTGGCCTCGGAGCGGCCGAGCGAGGCCTGCGCCCAGGCGTCCACGGTGTGCAGCATGGCGCGGGTCCTGGGCAGTGCGCGGTCGCCGGCGCTGGCGCGGGCCAGCTGCATGAGTTCGATCGCGTCGTCGGCCCGGCCGAGGTGGAGCATCTGGCGGGCGGCCCGGGAGATCGCCTCGCCGGCCCGGGGGCGGTCGTCGGCCTCCTTGGCGGCCTGCGCCGCGATCACGAAGTACCGCTGGGCGGTGGGCTCCAGGCCGACGTCGTGGGACATCCAGCCGGCCAGCACGGCCAGGTTGGCGGCCACCGTCCAGAGTCTGCGCTCCAGTGCCGGGTGGTGGCGGTGGGTCAGCAGGCCGCCGACCTCGTTGAGCTGGCCGACCACGGCCTTGCGCTGGAGGCCGCCGCCGCGGGAGGCGTCCCAGGCCCGGAACACCTCGACCGAGCGTTCCAGGGCGGTGACCTCCTCGGCGCCCACCGGGCCCGCGTCGTACACGTCGACCACCGGCCGGGGGCCGGCCTGGGTGAGCACCTGCCGGGGGCCCGGCCGGTCGGCCGCGTACGCCACCTCGCCGCTGTTGAGCCAGTCGTGGAGGTTGTCTGCGATGACGGTGCCCGCGGCGAGCGCGGCTCCCGCGCCCACCAGACCGCGTCGGTTCAGCATGAGGTCCATTCCCGTGAACTCGGTGAGGACCGCAGCCGTTCGATCCGGCTCCCAGGCTCGTTCCGACGCGGTGGTCGAGCCTGACCTGGTGGGCCGGTGTCGTTCCAGACCTAAGTCCTCAGTGGTGACGACACGGCCGAGCCGCTCCGTGAACACGGCGGCCAGCAGCCTGGGCACCGGATCGCGGGGGATCTCCCCCTGCTCGATCCAGCGCCGGACCCGCGAGGTGTCGGTGGACAGCTGCTGCTGCCCCATCGCCGCACCGCGTCGGTTGACCAGCCTCGCCAACTCGCCCTTGGACCAACCGGTCAGGGCGAAGAGGTCGGCCAGTCGGCTGTTCGGCCCCTTGCTCACGTGAAGCCCCCAGGTTCCTCGGCTGATTTCGACAGTAATGGCACTGTCATGTGCCACGCGACCATTCGCCAGGCTTCGCCAGGGTCCGCCACATGGTGTACCAGTGGTGATCGGGTGTCAGGTAGGAATGCGCCACCTCGACCTCGCTCCGAGGGCCCGGATCACCGGGCCGGGGCTTGGTCCCCCCGGCCGTTCGCGGTCTGCGGGGGCATCCTCCGAGGGGGTGGCGCGGCCGGGTGGCGCGGGGGCGTCGGGCACGGCACGGCAGTCGGGCACCACCGCATTTCCCCAGGGTGCGGAGGTCGCCGGACGGCCGGCTCCGCGCCCGACGCCCGCACTCCACCCCGGCCGGCCCCGGCGGAACCAGGAACCGCCGGTCGTCCAGTCGCCGTCGGCCAGGAAGGGACCCTCACCAGCCCATGTACTCCTCCGCCAGCACCGGCGCCCGCCCGTCGAATCCCACCCAGCTCGACGGCGGCGCTCCGCGCTACACCACCGGCCAGCCCCGCACCGGGCTCCGGCCACCCACCGCCGCGGGCGGCGGAAGGCCGGGCCCGCGCGGCGGCGAGCCGCGCGATCCCCGCGCGCTCGGCGTCCGCACCGCGCCGGCCGGCCGCCCGGCCGAGCCCGCCGTCCACCGCCCCGGCGGCGGACGCATGCTGACCTCCCGTACGCCCGAGGGGTTCGTGGACCGGGTCGACCCGGCCTCGCTGCAGACCCCCGCGGTGCGGGCCGCGCTCGCCAACATCTCGCGGATATGCCCCGCCTTCCTCCCCCGCCAGGTGCTCCGGGAGGGCAGCCGCCACATCCTCATCGCGGGCACCATCGGCCGGGCCCCCGTGGTCGCCAAGTGCCTGTCGCCGCAGGCGGCCCGCGGGCCGCAGAGCGAGCAGCTGGTGGAGCGCTTCCACCACGAGATCGCGGTCTACCGGGCCTTCGTCCGGCACCGTCCGCCGGTCCGGCTGCCCCGGCTGGTGGCGGCCGACCAGGACCGCTGCGTCCTGGTGCTGGAGCGGGTGCCCGGCCGGCCGGCCGCCCGCGAGCGGCACCCGGTCAACGCGCCCACCCCGGGCGAGGTGCGGGCCGTACTCGGCGCGGTGCGCACGCTCAACCTGTGGCGCCCGCCGACGGACGTGTTCGGCAAGCCGCTCGACTACCAGCTGGAGGTGGCCCGTTACCACTCGGTCGGCCAGCTCACCGACCGGGACGCGGGCGACCTGCGGCAGCTGCTGCACGGGCTGACGCACCTGCCCTGGCAGCTCTGCCACGGCGACGCGCTGCTGGGCAACCTGCTGCTCGCGCCCTCCGGCCCGGTGCTGCTCGACTGGGAGGAGGCCGGCTGGTACCTGCCCGGCTACGACCTGGCGGTGCTCTGGAGCGTGCTCTCCGGGGACAGCGCGGCCCGCCGCCAGATCAGCCAGCTGGCGCAGTCCGGCGGCACCCTGGCCCGGGACGCCTTCCTGGTCAACCTGGTCCTGGTGCTGATGCGGGAGCTGCGGCTGCACGACGTGCCGGGCGCCGGCGAGGAGCAGCGGATCATGATCCGCCGGCTGCACGACGACGCGGCGCTGGCCCGCCGCGCGGTCCGGGCGGCGGTGGGCACCCGCTGAGCTGCCGCCCACCGGGGCGGCGTACGGGAGTTCAGGGCCGGCGGGCCGTCCGGTCGAGGGCGGCCCGGCCGGCCGCCTCCAGCACGATCTCGTCGGCGGGGACGTAGGTGCGCCCGCTCAGCGCGTCCCGCAGGTAGCGCTCCAACGGGTGGCGCCGGCTCAGGCCCGGGTTGCCGGTGAGGGCGACCGCCTGCTGGACGGCCGTGGTGACGGCCCGGTCGACCAGCAGCTGGGCCGCACCGGTCCGGGCGACGGCGGCGGCCTCGCCGCGGTCCACCCCGGCCGCGAGGCCGTGCACCAGCTCCTCGGCGCCGATCAGCGCGAGCTCCGTCTCGCCCAGCGCGGCGCGGTAGCGCGGCAGCGCGGCGAGCGGCTCGCCCAGGTTGGCCGGGGTGCGCTGCTGGAGGAAGCGGGCCAGCCACTCCTGCGCCGCCCGGGCCACCCCGAGCTGGACGGCGGCGAGCGCCAGGTCCTGCCAGGCGCGGGTGGTCTCGGCCGCCGCCAGCTCGGCCGGTCCGGCACTGCCCGGCGCGGCGAGCCGCAGCGCGCCCTCGGGCCCGACCCGGACCTCGTCGAGCAGGACGTCGTGCCCGGCGCTGGCCCGCAGCCCGAGCTGGTCCCAGGTGGGGTCGATCTCGACGCCCTCGCTGTCGCCGCGCACCAGGAAGACGCCGACCCGGGGCACCTGTTCCTCGGTCCGTGCCCAGACCGCCATCCAGGCCAGCGCCTCGGCGCCCGCGCAGTCCGCCTTGCGGCCCGTCAACCGCCAGGCCTCGCCGTCCCACCGGGCCACGGTGGCGGGCAGCGGGCCGGCCTCGCCGCGTTCCGCGCGCAGGGTGTTGACCAGCGCGGGCCCGCGCCGGGACTCGGTGAGGAACCTGCGGTAGCCGGCCGCGGGCCAGGCCCCGGTCCTGGCCTGCTCGGCGTGCTGGAGCAGGGTGAAGGCGGTGAGCACCGCCACCGAGGCGTCGCCGCGGCCGAGTTGGGCGAGCACCCGGACGGTGTCGGCGAGCGTGCCGGCGGGGCCGCCGTAGCGGGCGGCGACCGTCAGGGTGAGCAGCCCGGCCTCGTGCACCGCCTCGACGCCCTGGTAGGGGAAGGTGCCGTCGCGGTCGTGCTCCTCGGCCCGGGCGGCCAGCAGGTCGACCACCCGGGGCAGCCGGGCGAGGGTCTCGGTGACGGCGGCGCGGTCGTCGACGGCAGGGACGGTCCTGGTCATGGGCGGGTGCCTCCGGGCTGCGGGGGATGCGGCATGGTGCGGGTGGCACGCGGACGGGCGTGCGCCGGCGGGATGCGGCACCCCGGGCTCCGGGGCGGGAGAGGACGGCCGACCGGCCCGTCCGGGTGCCACGGGCGGAGCGTGCTGCTCCGCCTCAGCGGCCCGGACACGACGCGCCGGCGTTCCGTCGCAGGTCGAGATGGGTGCGACGGGTCAGCAGCGGGAGGCGACGTGACATGGTCGTGACTGTACGAAGGGTCGATCGGCAGCGTCAAGCGACCCGGGAAGGCCCGGTCAGCCCTGCTGGAACAGGTCCGCGGGCAGCGGCTTGAGCAGCTGGTACAGGTCGTCCGAGACCGGCCGGTCCCAGGAGGCGATGGTGACCTGGACGCCGTCGCTGCGGCCGAACTGGGAGCAGAACACCCGCTCCTCGGAGACCTTGACCTTCTTGACGATCAGCAGGTCGTCGCCGAGCAGCACCGGGAAGTCCTCGGCCGAGACCAGCTCGACCGGCTCCTCGTGCTCCAGCGCCGCGAGGAGCTGGCGCACCTCGAACGGGACGCCGTCCTCGGACTCGCGGGCCGGGGAGCCCTCCGGCAGGTTGCCGATGAACATCGCCGGGCCCCGGCCGCCGAGCAGGTCGTACCGGAGGAAGATCCCCTGGCAGGAGCCGTCGGCACCGGTCATCATCATGGCCCCGAAGTGGCCGGGCCAGTCGCCCGGGTCCATCGCGAGCACGTCGAAGTCCGGGCCGGCGGGCGAGCCGGAGCGACGGCGGAGAAATGACATGACACCATCGTACGTGCCCCCGACCGGCCACCTCACGGCCGGGGGGCGATCGGGCGGAGATCTACGCTCAGGGACCAATGTTGACTCTGAGCAACCGTCCGGGCTACGTTCGGTTCAGCACGACAGCCGCTGTGGACTCGGTCCACCGGGGGGCGGCTTGTCCCAGCGCGCCGTTTTCCGCGTGTCTTCCAGTCGTTCACCTCGTCGCGCGGAGCACCTGCTCGGCCAGCTCCACCGGAGTCGGACACCGGAACCCCCGGGTCGGCACCGCACAACTCCACAGACCAGGTTCGCGGGGCCCCGGCCTGTCGCATCCGCGGACCTTGCCCGGGACACCGCCGCGTGGGGGCGTGCGGATCCCGGGCGAGGCAGCGCCCTCCGAGTAGCTCTCGGCGGGCGAGGCCGTCCTCCCGGCGACTGCCGGCCCTCTGGTGGGGCCGGGACCGGCAACGCACCTCGGTGCGGTGGGGATCACCACGGGAGGGAGTTCGTCATCGGCGCCGATGACGGGCAACACAGCGGGCGCCGTGCCATTACCGCGTGGGGGCGGTGGGCACGGCGTCTGCCTGCTCTCACTCTGATCCGATGCTTGTCGAACAGTCAACAAGAACCGGTCCATCAGAATTCATTTGTGACCTCGGTGAGCCCCGGATCGACACCACGGGTTCAACCGGGTACGGACGGCGGCACGCCCGGCGCCGGAGAGTGCCGCACCACGGCACCGGGCAGCCACCGCGGGCCGCCTCAGGTGAGGTCGAACTCGCCGTCCCGGGCACCGAGCACGAAGGCCCGCCACTCCGCCGGGGTGAAGATCAGCGCGGGCCCGTCCGGATCCCGGCTGTCCCGCATCGCGATGTAGCCCTCGACGAAGGCGATCTGCACCTCCCCGACCTCGGGATCGGCGCCCTGACTGCTGGACAGCCACTCGGCCCCGGTGAGGTCCAGCTCCGGCTTCCCGCTCACCGCGGGCGCCTGCGGACCGCCGTTCTCCACGCTCGTACTCATGCCGTGCTCCTCCCGATCCGTCCGGTGACCCAGCCTAGTCAGCGCCCTGCCGCCCGGCGGCGGATCGCGCGGGTTCGCCCCCTGGCCGGGCTGTGGTCGGGCGATCCGCCACCGGACCGGCGCACCACTGTGCTATGCGGTGACACGGCCGGATCCCGGCCCCGGCTTCAGCCCGGCGGGCTCGGTCGGCTGCGAGAGTGGGTGGCGACCCGTCCGCACGACCCAGGGAGCCGCCGATGGACCGCCGGGACGCCGTGGGCGCCGATGTCATCCCCATCTCCGACGCGCCGTCCGCGCCCGCCGACCCCCGGACCGCCTCGGTGCCGCGCCCGGCCCGGCCGACCGGCCTCGGCCGGGTGGGCGTGGTGCTGGTCTCGCACAGCCAGGAACTCGCCCTCGCGGTGCGGACGCTGGCGCTCGCGCTGGCCGACAGCCCCGACCCGGCACCGGTCGCCGCCACCGGCGGCAGCCTCGCCGACGGCCCGGGCAGCAGCGCGGTGCTGATCGCGGCGGCGGCCCGCCGGGTCGACCAGGGCCACGGGGTGGCCGTGCTGTGCGACCTGGACACGGCGGTCGGCACGGTGCTCGGCCTGCTCTCCGAGGCGGACGAGCACGGGCTGCCGTTCCCGGTCCGGTTCGCCGACGCGCCGTTCGTGGAAGGAGCGGTGGCCGCGGTGCTGACCGCGACCGCCGGCGGCGACCTCGCGGCCGTCCTCGACGCCGCCGAGGAGACCTACCGCCAGCACAAACTCTGAGGCAGAACGGGCATTTCCGGAGCGATCGGCCACGGGAGCGGCGGTGCGCCGATAACATCGGCCCAGTGCACGGGGCGGGGAGGCCCCGGCTCGAACTTGGGGGGAGTCCCAGCCATGCGTGTGGTCGTGACCGGCGGGGCAGGATTCATCGGCGCCAACCTCGCCCGGGCCCTGCTGGCCCGGCCGGAGGTGGCCGAGGTCCGGGTGGTCGACAACTTCGTCACCGGCCGCAAGGCCAATCTGGAGGGGGTCGACGTGACCCTCTTCGAAGGCACCATCCTGGACCGCGAGCTGCTCGACACCGCCTTCACCGGCGCCGACGCCGTGGTCCACCTGGCCGCCCTGCCCTCCGTCCCGCGCTCGGTGGCCGACCCGCTGGCCAGCCACCACGCCAACGCCACCGGCACCCTGGAGGTGCTGGAGGCGGCCCGCCGGGCCGGCGGCCTGTACGTGGCGGCGGCCTCCTCGTCCTCGGTGTACGGGGCCAACCGGGAGCTGCCCAAGCGCGAGACCATGCGCACCGCCCCGATGAGCCCCTACGCGGTGAGCAAGCTGGCCACCGAGGCGTACCTGGCGGCCTATCACCACTGCTACGGGCTGGGCGTGCTGCCGCTGCGCTTCTTCAACGTCTTCGGGCCGCTGCAGCCGGCCGGGCACGCGTACGCCGCCGTGGTGCCCGCGTTCCTGGACGCCGCGCTGGCCGGCCGGCCGCTGACGGTGCACGGCGACGGCGGCCAGAGCCGGGACTTCACCTACGTCGGGACGGTCACCCAGGTGATCACCGAGGCGGTGCTGCGCCGGGTGGTCCACCCGGACCCGGTCAACCTGGCCTTCGGCACCCGGACCAGCCTGCTGGAGCTGATCGCCGAGCTGGGCTCGGTGCTGGGCACCGAGCCGGTCGCCGAGCACGTCGACCCCCGGCCCGGTGACGTCCGGGACTCGCAGGCGGACAACTCCCGGCTGCGCGAGCTGTTCCCCGAGGTGGTGCCGGTGCCGCTGCGGGAGGGCCTGGAGCGCACCGCGGAGTGGTTCCGCACGCTCTGAGCGCAGCCGCCGCGCACCGCCGGTGCCGGCGCGCCCGGGCGTCAGGACCGGCCGGGTGCGTGGCCGGCGAAGTCGAACACGGTCTCGCCCTTGCCCTCGAGGGCGAGACCGATCCGCCGGCGGGTGTAGTCGTCCAGCTCGGGCAGCGCGTCCTGGGCGTACCAGGCGACCGCCAGCGACTCGTCGTCGTTCACCCGGGCGTCGCCGGAGACGTACCGGCAGCGGAAGGTCAGGTCCAGGTACTGGCACCGGTCGCCGTTCGGGTAGTCGATCACCGGCGAGACCGACACCATGGTCAGCGACTCCGGCTCGACCAGCACCCCGGTCTCCTCCAGGCACTCGCGCACCACGCCGTCGGCGGGCTGCTCGCCCGGGTCGAGGATGCCGCCGACCAGGGCCCAACGGCCGTCGTCGGCCCGGCGGCCGAGCAGCACCCGACCGGACTCGTCCAGCACGACGGCGGCGACCCCGGGGAGCCACAGCGGGCGGTGCCCGACCAGGGTGCGGAGTTCGGCGAGAAACGCGGGAATGGCCATGGGCACCGACCCTATCGCCGAAGGCCCCCGCGCCTCAGCCGCGCCCCGCCATCGGCCGGGCCGGCGAGCCCACCACCACCGCGCCGGGCGGCACGTCCCGGGTGACCACGGCCGCCGCGCCCACGAAGGCGCCCCGGCCGATCTTCCGCCCCTGGAGCACCACCGCGTTGCTGCCCACGGTGGTGTCGTCCTCCAGCAGGACGGAGCCGGAGACGTTGCCGCCCGGATAGACCGTCACCCGCTCGCCGAGCAGGCTGTCGTGGCCGACCGTGGCGTTGTAGTGCACCTGGCTGTGCGCGCCCAGCCGGACGCTGCTGGACACGTACGCGCCGCCCATCACCAGGCAGCCGGGGCCGAGTTCGGTCTCCGGGGCGATCAGCGCCCGGGGGTGGACCAGGGTGGCCGGCCGGCCACCGAGCCCGTCCAGCAGTGCGGCCAGCCGGCGCCGCACGCCCGGGTCGGCGATCCCGATCAGGTACCGGGCGCCGGACGGCAGATCGGCCGGCGCCAGCACCGGCAGTCCGCGCACCGGCACGCCCGGCGCCCGGTCGTCCAGGAAGCCCGCCACCGCCACCCCGGCGGCCAGCGCGGTGTCCAGCGCCTCCCGGCCGACCCCGCCGGCTCCGGCGATCCACAACTGCTCGGTCAACGCTGCCTCCTGGCGCGGGGACGGAAAACCGGCCGGGGCCCGCTGCTGCGGACCCCGGCCGGGACGGGACGTGGGACCCAGGTTCTCAGGAGGCTTCCTCGACCGCCCGGACGGGCAGGCCGGTGAGCCGCGGACCGGTCGCCTGGCGCGGCAGCACGACCCGCTGGACGGAAGCCTCGGCGGGGACCGGGAAGCCCGGGTTGACCCCGCCGGCGGCGGTGATCCCCTGCGGGCGCAGCAGCTGCTGGGCGGTGCGGGCCAGGATCTTGAGGTCCAGCCCCGCCGAACGGTGCTCGATGTACCAGAGGTCGAGCTCGATCCGCTCCGGCCAGCTGATCGAGTTGCGGCCGCAGACCTGGGCCCAGCCGGTGAGGCCGGGCCGGACGGCGAGCCGGCCGCGCTGACGGGTCGAGTAGTGGACCACCTGCTCGGGCAGCGTCGGCCGGGGGCCGATGATGCCCATGTCGCCGCGGGCCACGTTCCACAGCTGCGGCAGCTCGTCCAGGCTGGTCCTGCGGAGCAGGGCGCCGAGCCGGGTGATCCTGGGGGCGTCCTCCTCCTCGGCGAAGCGCCTGTCCCGCATGGTGCGGAACTTGAGGATCTGGAACTCCCTCCCGTCCCGGCCGGTACGGGTCTGACGGAAGATCACCGGTCCGCCCATGGTGCAGCGGATCAGCAGTGCGATCACCAAACCGAGCGGGACCGCGACGGCCCCGGCCAGCGAGGCCACGGCGAGGTCCCCCGCTCGCCGCATTCCTCCCCCAACGGGCATGACTCCCCCAACGTTTGTGGTGCGACGGGTGTGCGGCTCAGCCGACCGACCAGGGCAGACGGCGCGCCCTGGCCACGGCCGCGTAGGTCTCCAGGGAGACCCGGGCGACCGCCCGCTGGTCGAACTGGTCCAGGGCGCGGCGACGGGCCGCCGCGCCCAGCTGCTCACGCAGGGCGGGCTCGGTGAGGAGCCGGTCCAGCGCTGTGGTGAGGGCCCCGGCGTCGCCGGGTGGTGCGAGCAGCAGGTGCTCGCCGTCGGTGCCGATCTCCCGGCAGCCGCGGATGTCGCTGAGCACCATCGGCAGACCGCTGGCGGCGGCCTCCATGGCGGAGCGGGAGAACCCCTCCCGGTAGGAGGGGAGTACGAAGACGTCCAGCGCGGCGTACAGCTCCGGCATGTCGCCGCGGCTGCCGAGGAACTCGATGCCGCTCTCCGCGCCGAGCGCGTCGGGCTTGTCCGGGTCCTCGGGGCCGATCCAGACGAACCTGGCCTTGCCGGCCAGCGCCCGGGCGGCCCCGGCGTACTCCCGGATGCCCTTCTCGGCGACCCGGCGGCCGACCCCGCCGACCAGCAACTCGGACTCGTCGACGCCGAGTTCGGCCCGGATCCGGGCCCGGTCGGCCGGGTCCGCGGTGAACCGGGAGAGGTCCACCCCGTTGCCCACCACCCGCGAGCGCCCGGCGGGGACGGCCCGCGCCAGGGTGGCCCGGTCCTCGCCGTTCTGGTACAGCTCGGCGTGCGAGAAACGGGCCGCGAAGGCCTCCGCGCCGAGCACGAACGCCCGCTTGGCCAGCGGGTCGTGGGCCTGCGCCCAGAGCCCGTGGCAGGTGTTGACCACCACCGGCACCCGGGCCGCGCGGCCGAGCACCCGGCCGAGCACGCCGGTCTTGGGGTTGTGGGTGTGCAGCACGTCCGGTCGGATCCGGCGCAGCACCGCGAGCAGCTCCCGGCCGGCCGCGGCGTCCGCCTTCGGCTCCCAGGCCCGGGTGAGCGCGTGCAGCGGCTCGTGCCGGACGCCGATCGCCTCCAGCTGCGGCACGTACGGGCCGGGCGCGCTGATGCCGTAGGTCTCGAAGCCGGCCTCCAGGTCCACCTTGAGCTCGGTGGCCAGCAGCAACTGCAGGCTCATGTCGACGGTGGTCAGGTGGGCGACCCGCAGCGGACGGCCGCCGGGGCCGCGCAGCCGGGGGGCGAGCTGCTCAGGCACGGGCGCCCACCGCCTTCGCGGTGGCGACGATCCGGGCGTAGGCGCGCTCGGGGATCAGCCGGCCGTACAGCTTGGCGCGGAAGAAGTCGATCGGGTCGGTGCGGCGGACCGGCACCCGGCAGAACCGGACCGGGTCGAACTCCGGCAGGTTGCGGCCGACCCGGCCGGTGGCGGAGGTGCGGAAGCGGGCCCGCAGCGCGGCGTCCATGTGCGGGACGTCGACGCCCCAGGTGTACGCGAAGTGCCGCGGCCGGGTGCCGAGGTGCTCCTCGACGTCGTCGTTGCAGCCGTCCAGCTCGGCCGTGGTGAGCAGCTCGGGGCGGGCGTGGGTGCGGGTGTGGTTGGCGACCGTGCAGAGCCCGGAGTCGGCCATCTCCCTGAGCTGCTCCCAGCTGAGGCCGCGGCCGGTGCTGCCCTTGGCGGTGGAACCCTCCCAGCGCATCTCGCCGCCGACCTGGCCGCTGGCCAGGTAGATGGTGAACGGCAGCGAGCGCTCGCGCAGCAGCGGCCACGCGTTCTCGTACACGTCGGCGAAGCCGTCGTCGAAGGTGAGCACCGTGCCGGGGGTGCGGCGGCCGCAGGCCAGCCGGTCGGCGGCCTCGTCGAGCGAGACCACCCGGCCCGGCGGCAGGTCGGCCAGCAGGTCGACCTGGGCCGTGAAGTCCGCGGTGGTGACGTCGAGTTCGTCGGTGGTGCCGCCGCCGATCCGGTGGTAGATGAGGACCGTGGCGCCCTCTCCGGGGACGCGGCCGGCGGCCCGGGCGAGCTGCTGCTTGACCTGCGCCCTGATGCCTGAGGCTGCCGCGGGCGCCGCGGTGGTGCTCATCGTTCCCCCCTCTGCGGCGCCCTCCCCGGCGCCGGCAAGCGGACTCCTGACCGGTCGCAGCAGTCGGCTGCCACCGGCGGGACCCACAGTAGGGGGAAATATGGGGCTGCTGCCCGGGAAATGTGAAAGAAGGGGGTAGGTGGGCCGAAAATCAGCCGGTCCGACCGGTGATGTCCAGATCCTGGACGTTTGTGACCGGCGGGAGAGCGCCTACAGTGCCGCGCCGCGCCCCGGGCGGAACCGGGTGAGCGCCACCCGGCCGAGCATCAGCAGGCCCGCCGCCAGGCAGCCGACGACCGCCATCAGCCAGGCCGGCCCCTCGCTGTCCGGCACCACGACGGCCACCAGGATGCCGAACGCGACGCAGGCGGCACCCAGCAGGACCAGCAGCACCTGGTGGTGCCGGTGGGCCCGGTGCGTCCGGTGTGTCCGCTGGGTGACGCTGCGGTGACTTCCGGTGTCTGCCATACCTCCACGGTAACCCCGGCCGGGGTGGTCGGCACAGCGATCCGGGTGCGCCCTCCCGTGCGCCCCGCCGCGGTCGAACGCGCCCCCGCGAAAAGTCGCCGCCGACCGTACAACCATCCCGGCCCGTCGGTGGTCTCCACTACATTGAGCGATCCAGGAGCCGTCCGTGGCACGGGTTGGGAGTCCCCAGCCGCGGACCGGATCACCCGGGGGCGGCGCCGCCGCGCCCGGGGTCGGAGGCCGGGCTCCGCCTTCCGACGGTACCGCCACGCCGCACCGGCGACCGAGGGGGGAACCGTGCCGCACTCCGAGACCACGACCATCACCACCCCACCACCGCCCACCACCGCTCCTGCCGGTACCGGTGGTGCAGGTGGTGCTTCTGCTGCTGTTCGGACCGCTCCGGCCGACCACCGGGGCAGCTGGCTGCGGTTCTCACCGGCCCAGCCGCTGTTCCGGGCCCGGGCCGCGCAGCGGCTCGCCGTGCTCGCCTACCACGGCATCACCGAACCCCGCTCCTTCGGCGCCCAGCTGGACCGGCTCCGCCGGCTGGCCACCCCGGTCTCGCTCACCGCGGTCGAGCAGGCGGTGGCCCAGGGCCGCCCGCTGCCCCCGCGCTCCGTACTGATCACCTTCGACGACACCGACCGCACCGTCCTCACCCACGCGCTGCCGGTGCTCGCCGCCCGGCGGATCCCCGCCGCCGCCTTCGTGATCGCCGAGCTGATCGGCACCGACCAGCCGTTCTGGTGGCACGAGGCGGCCTTCCTCGCCCGGCACGGCGGACGGTCCCGGTTGGTGCCCACCGGCCGCCCCGCCGAACTGCTGGCCCGGCTCAAGGCCCTGCCCGACCCGGACCGCCGCCGCAGCCTGCACGAACTGCGGGTCAGCGCCCACCGCAGACCGCCCCGGCAGGAACAGCTCACCCCCGAGGACCTGCGGGCCCTGCGGGACGGCGGGGTCTCGATCGGCAACCACACCCTCGGCCACCCCTCGCTCGGCCGCTGCGACGACGCCACCGTGCACTCGGAGATCGCCGGGGCGCACCTGGCGCTCGACAAGTGGCTGGGCGAGCCGCCGACGGCGTTCGCCTATCCGGACGGGGGGTACGATCCGCGGGCGGATGCGGTGCTGCGGCAGCTGGGGTACCGGCTGGGGTTCCTCTCCGACCACCGGCTCGGGCCGCGCCTGCCGGCCCACCCCCTGCGGATCAGCCGCCTCCAGGTCGACTCGACCACCAGCACCCGCCGCTTCGACACCATCCTCTCCGGGCTGGAGCCCGCCCTCCAGCGCTGGCGGGGGGCGACGGCGTAACGCTCTACCCTCCGGGGGGCGCAACCGTGCTCGCGGCACCCCCCCCGGGGTGCGGGGAACGGCACGCAGCGGGAGGTTGCGGTGCTGCCACTTCCGGTCCGCGCAGTTCCCCGCGCCCCTGGGGGTGCTGCTTCCGGAGTCGGGTCAGGTCAGGGGGTGGGGACCGGGGTGGTGATGAGGCGGCCCTCGGGGTAGTGGGTGGCCGGGGTGGGGAGGGGTTCGGGGCGGCCGCTGCGGAGGACGGTGAGGTGGGCGGTGCCGCGGGTGGGGGTGCGGTCGGCGATGCGGCGCAGGGTCTGCGCGGCCACCGCGTCCGCGGAGCCGTACATGGTGAGGCCGGGGGCGGCGGTGGGGGCGACCGCGGTGCGGATGGCGTCCTCGACCAGTTCGTAGTGGGTGCAGCCGAGGACGATCGCCGCGGTGCCGGCCGGCGTGCGGGCAGCCGCGTCGGCGACCGCGGCCGCGATCGCGGCCTCGTCGCCGTACTCGACCGCGTCGGCCAGCCCCGGGCAGGCCACCTCGGTGATCCTGGCCGTGCCGCCGAACTCCGCGATCAGGCCGCGCTGGTAGGGGCTGCCGGTGGTGGCCGGGGTGGCCCAGATGGCGACCGGGCCGCCGGCCGCCGCCGCGGGCTTGATCGCCGGGACGGTGCCGATCACCGGCAGGCCGGGCTCGAGTTCCGCGCGCAGCAGCTCCAGCCCGTGCACGGAGGCGGTGTTGCAGGCGACCACCAGGGCGTCCGGTCGGTGCTCGGCGGCGGCCCGGGCGCAGGCCAGCGCGTGCTCGGCGATGTCCGCCGGGGTGCGCGGCCCCCAGGGCATGCCGTCGGGGTCGTTGGAGAGCACCAGGTCGGCGTCGGGCCGCAGCCGGCGCAGGGCCGCCGCGGCCGGGAGCAGTCCTAGTCCGGAGTCCACCAGTGCGATCTTCACGAGGCACGACTCTACTTGACCGGGCCCGGCGCCCCCGGGTGCGGCAGACTGCCGGGGTGACGGTGCTGCGGTGGGTCCCGGTGGTGTCCCTGCTGGCGTGGGTGTGGCTGGTCTGCTGCCACGGTTTCTTCTGGCGCACGGACCAGCGGCTGCCCTCCCGCCGCCCGCCGGCGCGGTGGCCCGCGGTGGCGGTGGTGGTCCCGGCCCGGGACGAGGCGGGGGTGCTGCCGCTGAGCCTGCCGGGCCTGCTGGCGCAGCGGTACCCGGGCGAGGCGCGGGTGGTGCTGGTCGACGACCACAGTACGGACGGCACCGGCGCGCTGGCCCGCGAGCTCGGCGCGGCCGGCGGGCTGCCGCTGACGGTGGCCGTGCCGCCCCCGCTGCCGGACGGCTGGACGGGCAAGCTCTGGGCGCTGCGGCACGGGGTCGCCCTGGCCGGCCCGGTGGAGTACCTGCTGCTCACCGATGCCGACATCGCGCACGGGCCGGATTCGCTGGCGGAGCTGGTGGCCGCGGCCGAGCAGCACGGCCTGGACCTGGTCTCGCAGATGGCCCGCTTGCGGGTGGCGACAGGCTGGGAGCGGCTGATCGTGCCGGCGTTCGTGTACTTCTTCGCCCAGCTGTACCCGTTCCGGTGGAGCAACCGCCCGGGCGCCCGGACGGCGGCCGCGGCGGGGGGCTGCTCGCTGGTGCGGCGCGAGGCGCTGGAGCGGGCCGGCGGGGTGGCGGCGATCCGGGGTGCGGTGATCGACGACGTGTCGCTGGCCCGGGCGGTGAAGCGGTCGGGGGGCCGGACCTGGCTGGGGCTGGCCGAGCAGGTGGACAGCGTGCGCCCGTACCCGGGGCTGGCGCCGCTGTGGCGGATGGTGTCGCGCAGCGCGTACGCGCAGTTGCGGCACTCGCCGGTGCTGCTGCTCGGGACGGTGGCCGGGCTGGCGCTGGTGTACCTGGTGCCGCCGGTGGCGGCGGTGGGCGGGGCGGTCGCCGGGTGGCCGGGGGTGGCGGCGGCGGGTGCGCTGGCCTGGGCGCTGATGGCGGGGACGTTCGTGCCGATGCTGCGGTACTACCGGCTGCCGGTGGCGGGTGCGGTGCTGCTGCCGTTCACCGCGCTGCTGTACCTGCTGATGACGGTGGACTCGGCGGTCCAGCACTGGCGCGGACGCGGTGCCGCCTGGAAGGGGCGGACCTACTCGCGACCCCAGGAGGGCTGAGGCGCCGGGCCGCAAACAGCGGGCGCCGCGGCGGCGCAGGCGCCATCATGGGCCGATGGAACGCCACCTGATCTCGCGGATCGCGCACCGCCACCACCCCGTCGCCGCACCGCTTTTCGACGGGTCCGTCGAACGGCTGCTGGCGCGGGCGCTGCCCGAACGGGCCGAACGGCTGCTGGACCTCGGCTGCGGGGAGGGTGCCTGGCTGCTGCGGGCGCTCGCCGCGCGGCCCGCGCTGCGGGCGGTCGGGGTGGACCTCGACGCCGAGGGCCTGACCCGGGCCAGGGAGGGCGCCGACCGGCTCGGCCTGACCCGGCGGATCGGCCTGCACCACCAGGACGCCCGGGAGTTCGAGGCGAAGGAGCCGTTCGACGCGGTGCTCTGCATCGGTTCGACCCATGCCTTCGGCGGCCTCGTGCCGACCCTGGGGGCGATCCGCCCGCTGCTCGCCCCCGGCGGGGTGGCGGTGGTCGGCGAGGGCTACTGGCAGGCCGAGCCCGACCGGGCGTCGCTGGAGATCTTCGGCGACGGCTTCGCCGACCTGAGCGGCACGGTGGCCCGGGTGACGGCCGAGGGCTGGACACCGGTGTACGGACACGCCAGCAGCGCGGCGGAGTTGGACGAGTACGAGTTCGCCTGGACCGGTTCGCTCGCCGAGTGGGCGCTGGACCATCCGGAGGATCCGGGCAGCGCGGAGGCGCTGCGGGTGGCGGGCCGGCATCGGGACGAGTGGCTGGACGGCTACCGGGGCGTGTTCGGGTTCGTCACGCTGGTGCTCCGCCGCTCGGCGGCGCACCCGTAGCGGCCCGGACGCCGGCGCGCCGGGCCCCCAGGTTCGAAGGGGCCCGGCGCGGGGCGGTCGGCGTCCGAACAGGTCAGCGTCCGAACTGGTCGGCGTCCGAACAGGTCAGCGCCCGAACAGGCGCAGCGCGGTCGGCTTGGTGTACTCGTAGCGGGCCATCTGTTCGAGGTCGCGCCACCAGCGGGCGCGGCCGGAGCGGGCGCCGAGCACCTCCAGGTAGATCTGCTCGAAGGCGGTGGTCACGCTCTCCAGCGAGAACCGGCCGACCACCCACTCCCGTCCCCAGGCGCCGAGTTCGGCCCGGCGGCGCGGGTCGTCCAGCAGCTGCTGGATCTGCCCGGCCAGCGCCTTCGGGGAGCGGGAGCCGTCGCCGAAGCCGTACATGCAGCGGGAGGCGTGCGGTTCGACCAGCGGGCCCGGCTCGTGGACGGCGGTGTAGCCGGCGGCGCCGTGCACGATGACCGGCTTGGCGAAGGCCAGTCCGCGCAGCGCGGAGCCGCCCATGCCGAGCACCAGGTCGGCGCCCTGGTAGGCCGGCCGCGGGTCGGCCAGCTGGCCGGGGACCAGGACGGCCTCCCGCCCGAGCTCCCGGTTGACCGAGGCCGCCTGGGCGCGGAGCCGGTCCAGGCTGGGGCCGGTGCCGACGACGGCCAGCCGGATCCTCGGGTCGTCCAGCAGCCGGACCGCCTCCAAGGTCAGCGCGGCGCCGGCGTCCTTCTCCAGGTCCGGCACCAGCCGGGTGACGATGGCGAGCAGCAACTCGTCGTCGGCGACACCGTGCCGGTGGCGGAAGGCGGCGCCGTCCACCACGCCCGGCGCGTCGGTGCCGGTGTTGACCGGCGGCTCGATCAGCCGGACGTCGTGGTGCCCGAAGGCCCGGCCGTCGCCCATCAGCGCGCCGAGCCCGAGCACCAGCGGCTGGTGCCTGGGCAGGCCGCGCAGCATCCGGATGCCGTAGAAGGTGGTGACCACCGGGATCCGGCCGAGCCGGCCCGGCCCGAAGAAGGAGTTGCGGGCGGCCCGCACCTCCCAGGCGTGCAGCACTTCGGTGCCGTGCTCGGCGGCGAGCCTGCCGAGCCGGCGGCGCACCTCGCGGTGCGGGGTGTCCGGGTCGCCGGCCACCACGACCTCCAACCCGTGCCCCGCGGCCACGTCGACCAGCGGCGCCGGCCCGGCCACGCCCTGCGCGAACAGCACCGGGTCGTGGCCTCGAGCGCGCAGCGTCCGGGCGATGTCCACCGCGTTGAGCTGGGCACCGCCCAGCGCCAGGTTGTTCAGGTGCACCAACACCCGGACTGCTCTCACCCTCATTCCTCCCACTGGTGCGGGACGAACACCGGCGCGGCCAGCACCACGGCACGCGGCGGGGTGTCGAGCATCGGGCCGAACACGTCGAACTGGCCGACCGAGTGCCAGCTCATCAGGGTGCCGCCGTCGGTCTTGCCGATGCTGTAGACGCCGGCCCACAGGGTGTACCGGCCGCGCGGCACCGGCAGCCGCGGGATCACGCAGGCGATCTGCCGCTCGTCGCCGGTGAGCCGGACCTCGTGGCTGATCTGGAAGATCGGGCTGGAGGTGCCCTCGCTGACGCCCAGGTGCAGGGTGGCGTCGCCGCGGTAGTCCCCCGCCAGGGTCAGCTCGACGGTCATCTGCTCGTCGGTGGTGAGGTTCTCCCGGCCCTCGCCGCGGATCGCGTGCTTGAGCAGCTGGATCGGCTCGTCGGTGCGGGTGGACGCCTCGGACTGGGCCTCGATCGAGTCCCGGTACCCGGCCAGCGCGTCCTTGATCCCGGCGTCCACCCGGACGGTGCCCTGCTCCAGCCAGATGCCGCGGCGGCAGATCGACTGGACGGCGGGCAGGTCGTGCGAGACGAACACGATGGTGGTGCCCTGTTCGGCGACCTCGCGCATCCGGTCCAGGCAGCGCTGCTGGAAGACCGCGTCGCCGACCGCGAGCACCTCGTCGACCAGCAGCACGTGCGGCTCCAGGTACGCGGCGACCGCGAAGCCGAGCCGCATCTGCATGCCCGAGGAGTAGAACTTCACCTGCCGGTCGATCGCGCCGCCGAGCCGGGCGAACTCCACGATGTCGTCGAACCGGCCGGCCACCTCCCGGCGCTTGAGGCCGAGCAGCGCGCCGAACAGGTAGATGTTCTCCCGGCCGGTGAGGTCGGGGTGGATGCCGGCCCGGATCTCGATCAGCGCGCCGATCCGCCCGCGCACGTCGATCACGCCGGCGTACGGGTACATCACCCTGGTCAGCATCTTGAGCAGGGTCGACTTGCCGGAACCGTTGGAGCCGATCAGGCCGACCGACTCGCCGGGCTCGATGTGCAGGTTGATGTCGCGCAGCGCCCAGCGCCAGTCCTCGCCGCGGCCGCCGCGCAGCTTGCGGGCCAGCTGCTCCACCCGGTCGCGCAGCAGCATCCGCTGCTGGTCGGCCTTGAAGCGCTTCCACACCTGCTCGGTGCGGATGGTGCCCAGCTCCCACTCACGCGACATCGGCGATCCCCGTCTCGAGCTTCTTGAACACCAGGTAGCCGCCGACCAGGTAGACCACGGCGCTCGCCGCGGCGATCAGGGTCAGCCGCAGGTCCGGGGCCTGGCCGTAGAGCAGGGCCCGGCGGTACCCCTCGATGACCGCGCCGAGCGGGTTGATCCCGCAGTAGATCTCCTGCAGTTGCAGCGGGATCCGGTCCAGCGGGTAGGCGACCGGGGTGGCGAAGACGCCCATCTGGGTGATGATCGGCAGCAGGTGCCGGACGTCGCGGAGGTAGACCACGGCGACCGCGAGGACCAGCGCCACCCCGTAGGTGAAGGCGAGTTGGACCACCACCAGCGGGAGCACCCACAGGAAGGTGGCGGCCGGGGCCGTCCAGCTCACCAGGAAGAGCAGGCCGAGCACGCCGATGCCGATCAGCATGTCGACGCTCGCCACCAGCATGGTCGCCAGCGGGAAGACCTCGCGCGGGCAGTAGACCTTGTTCAGCAGGCTGAGGTTGTTGGCCAGGCTGACGGCGCCCTGGTTCATGGTGTTGCTGAAGAACTGCCAGACGATCAGGCCCACGTAGGCGAAGAGCGGGTACGGAACGTCACCGGTCTCGATCTTCACCGCACGGTGGAAGACCAGCGTGAAGATGGCGCAGAGCGCCAGCGGGGTGAGCACCGCCCACGCGAAGCCGAGAACCGCCTGCTTGTACCGGGCGCGCAGGTCCCGCTCGGCGAGGGCGCGCACCAACTCCCTTGCCCCCCACAGCTCCTTGGCCACCTGTCCGGGCCGGAGCCGACGTTTGAACACCAGGTCCGGCGGCGGGCCGGCCGCGAGGGCCGCCGCTCTGCTCTCGGTCTGGCTTCCGCGCTCGTCGATGACCTGCGCGCGTTGTCCCCCCACGGACTCCCGCCCTCTCCGGTGCCGATGTGAACGGCCGCGCGAAACGGACGGCGCGGCCTCGATGTCCACAATGGCACAGAGTGTGCACGGCGGTGGGTGGTTCGGTGAAGGTGACCCTGGTCAGACGGTCACGGCTGTTCGATCAGTCGGTCCAGCTCGGCGGGCATCCCTTCGACCCCGCCGGCCCGGACGGGGGTGGTGCGGTCACGGCCGTCCACGATCACGGTGGGCAGTTCGTCCACCGCGTACCGGGCGAACAGGCCGGGGACGGCGGCCACCGCCCGGTCGACCTCGGCGGAGCGGTAGGCGAGCCGGAAGTCGTGCTCGGCCAGCCCCTGCGCGGCGGCCCAGGCCGCGGCGCCGTCCTCGGTGGTCAGATCGGTGTGCTCGGTGTGGACCGCGGTGAACACCCGGCGCTGCAACCGGTCGACCGCGCCGAGGCGCTCCAGGGTGTAGTAGAGCCTGGCGTGCGCCGTCTGCACCTGCTCGTCGGGCCCGCCGGTCCAGATCGCCGGGATCCGCCGCAGCGTCACCTCGCCGGTGTGCCGGGCCGCCCACTGCTCCAGCGGCTCCTCGAGCCGGGCCGAGTGCGAGCAGTCGTACCAGAAGAACTCCACCGCCTCGTGCGGCGCCGAGACCCGCAGCGGCTGGGGCAGGCCGGGGCGGGCGGCGAGCGCGCCCTCGCGCGGGTGGTCGGGCACGGCGGCGGCGGTGGGTGCGCCGAGCAGCCCGGCGGAGACGGCGAGCAGGACGGCGGAGCGGAGCAGCGTGTTCACGCCCGGCAGCCTGCCAGCCGTCCGGCGGGAGGGCTGCTCCGGACACGGACCGATCACCCGATCGGAGCAGCCGGGCCACCGGATCAGGTAACGGCGGGCCGTGCCCGCCGGCCCGCGGGCTCAGGAGCGCCGGGCGACCTGGTCCAGCAGTTGCTGCCAGCGGTCGGTGGCGCCGGCCAGGTCGAACCGGTCCAGCGCGTGGCGGCGGGCCGCCGCGCCGAGGCCGGCCCGGTCGCCGGCCAGCACCGTGCCGAGCGCCTCGGCCAGCGCGGCCGGGTCGCCGGGCGGGACGACGGCGCCGGTGACCCCGTCCAGGACCACGTCCCGGACCCAGCCCACGTCGGTGGTGACGGCGGGCAGGCCGGCCAGCGCGGCCTCGATCAGGACGCCGGGCACGCCCTCGCTGTCGCTGCTCAGCAGCAGGGCGTCGGCGGCCCGGTAGAGCGGGGCCGGGTCGGCGAGCCGGCCGAGGAAGTGCGCCCGGCCGGTGGTGTCCGCGGCCTCGGTGCGCTCGCGCAGCGGGCCGTCGCCGGCCACCGCCAGGTGCACGTCGGGCAGCAGGGCGAGCGCCTCCAGGGCCAGGTTGGGGCGCTTCTCGGTGGCCAGCGCCCCGATCCAGGCGACCAGCAGACCGTGCGCCGGCAGCCCCAGCTCGGCCCGGGCGGCGCGGCGCTGCGCCTGGTCGGCGGCGGGCGCGAACCCGTCGGCGGGACGGCTGTTGGGGATGGTGCGCACCCGGGCGGCGGGCAGCCGGAAGCGCTCCAGCAGGACCTGCCGGGCGCCGTCGGAGATCGCCGAGACGGCGGCGGCGCGGTGCAGGAAGGCGCCCACCCGCAGGCGCCGGGACCAGCTCGCGGTCCAGTGCCGGGGGTCGCCGATGTTGACGTAGACGAACGGGGTGCCGGTGCCGAGCAGGCCGAGCGCGCAGGCCTGGAGGGTGCTGGAGCCGTGCGCGACCACCACGTCGGCGGAGCGGGCGGCGGCCCGCAGCGCGCGCAGGGTGGCGGGGTGGTGGCGGGACGGGCCGAGCACCGGGGCGTCGTGCCCGGCGGGCGCGTCCGGGTGCGGCTGCAGCGAGCGCAGGGCGGACGGCCGGCCGCGCCGCAGCAGTTCCGCGTGCAGGTCGCGGGCGAGGTTCTGGGCGCCCCGGTGCCGGGGGTCGGTGATCAGGTGGAGGACGCGCGGCGGCGCCGGCACGGGGGCTGACATGGGCTCGACCCTGGCACAGCGGCGGGCGGGCGCGCAGCCGCTTTCGCCGATGCGGGGTGCCCCGGGGCGGGGTGCGGGCGCGGTGCCCGGCATCCGATCGGCAGCGATCCGGAGCGCGACCTCGCCGATTCCCTGGCGGACACCCCTTCCGGCCTGGAATGCTGAGCCGCAGTCAGGCGCGGTCGGCAGGGAGGTCGGCGGCGCCCAGGGGTTCCCCCGGGGGGTTGCGGCTGTGCATGTGCTCTATGTGATCGACAGCGTCAGCCGGGTCGGCGGTGCCGAACAGGGGCTGGTGGCGATGGCGCCCCAGCTGGTCCGGGCCGGTGTCCGGCTCGACGTGGCGTACCTGAAGGAGTCCCCGGGCGGTTTCCAGCCGGAGCTGGCCGCGGCCGGGGCGACGGTGTTCGGCGTGCACCGGCCGGGCCGGGCGGGGCGGGTGGCCGGGCTGCGGGCGCTGGTCCGCGAGCGGCGCCCGGAGCTGGTGCACACCACGCTCTACGAGTCGGACGTGCTGGGCCGGGCGGCGGCGCTGTCGGCCGGCACCCCGGTGGTGTCCAGCCTGGTCAACTCCTCGTACGGGCCGGAGCACCTGCACGCCCGCGGGCTGAACCCGTGGAAGGTGCGGGCGGCGCAGGCCGTGGACGCGGTGACCGCGCAGGGCACCCGCCGGTTCCACGCGCTGACCGAGCACGTGGCGCAGGCGATGGCCGGCCGGCTGCGGGTCTCGCGGGAGCGGATCGACGTGGTTCCGCGCGGCCGGGACCCGCAGCTGCTGGGGTCGGTGACCCCGGAGCGGCGGGCGGCGGTCCGGGCCGCGCTGGAGCTGCCGCAGGACGTCCCGGTGGTGCTGGCGGCGGCCCGCCAGCAGTACCAGAAGGGCCTGGACGTGCTGCTGGAGGCGTGGCCCGCCGTGCGCCGGCACTCCCCGGAGGCGGTGCTGCTGCTGGCCGGCAGCGAGGGCGCGGAGACGCCGCGGCTGAGACGGCTGGCGGAGGAGGCCGGGCAGGTGGTCTTCCTCGGGGCCCGCGGCGACGTGTTCGACCTGATGGCCGCCGCCGACGCGTTCGCCGTGCCGTCCCGCTGGGAGGGCCTGGGCAGCGCCGCGATGGAGGCGATGGGCGTCGGGGTGCCGCTGGTCTGCGCGGACGTCCCGGCGCTGCGGGAGACTGTCGGGTCGGAGGACTACGCGGCGCTGGTGCCGCCGGAGCGCCCGGCCGAACTGGCCGCCGCGCTGGTCGACACGCTGGACGACGCGGCCGCCGCCGCGGTGCGGGTGAAGGCCGCCCGGGCTCGCTTCCTGACCAGTTTCACCCTGCAGCACGTGTCGGCGCGGATGGTGGAGTTCTACGAGCGTTCGCTGCACCGGCGCACACCCTGACACCCCGTCGATTACCGGACATAGCGGCAGCAACCGCCGAGCCCGGCCCAAGCTTCCCGTAACGGCCTGCGTCAGAATGGTGAAAACGCTTGCGCCGCAGGTCCGGGACGACAAGCATCACTGTCGGGGGCCTGTGGATCGTCGGGGGGACGGTGCCGGGTACGCTCCGGGCCGACCACGCCCGGGTGGGGCGATGCCGTCAGGGGGGCTGATGACACCACAGCCGATTCCGCGCCAGCAGCCGCGAGTCCCGTCACCGGACGGCGTCTCGCGGCCGGAGCCGTTGCGCCGCCCGACCGCGGAACCCGCCCACCCCGCCCCGGCGTTACGCCCGACGGGCTGACCCGAGTCACCAACCGCCCGGCTCGCCGGGCTGGCCCGCACCAGTGCGCGCCGCCGATGCCTGGCGGGTGCGGGCCGACCGCCACGCCAGGCGCCTGCACCACGAACGCGAGGGGATCCAACCGGTGGAACCGGCTAACCACTTCACCGTCCTGCGCCGCTACTGGCGACTGCTGGCCGGTTGCACCGCGGCCGCCCTGCTGGTGGGCTTCCTGCTCACCCCGGCCAGTGACGCCGTGGACACGGCCAAGTGGCAGTGCAAAGCAGCCATAACGCCGGTCGCCGGCTCCGGCGACGTGGTCAAGGCCGACCAGGTGCTGTCGTACGCCCAGGGCTCGGAGGTCGCCAACGCGGCGGCCAAGAAGCTCAACCTGCCGACCGCGTCGGTCGCCGGCCGCCGCACGGTCACCGCCGCCGGCCCGCAGATGCTGGTCTTCTCGACCACCGGGCCGACCCAGCAGTCCTGCATGGACCTGGCCGGGGCGCTGGCGAGCGCCACCGTCGACGGCTACAGCGCCGAGACCCAGAAGAGCGCCGACGAGCAGATCAAGCGGGCGCAGGAGCAGCTGAAGACCCAGCAGGCGCAGATCGACGACCTGCAGCGGGCCTCCTCCAAGGCGAGCGGCGCGGACCAGGCCCGGCTGAAGCCGCAGCTGGACGCGGCCACCAACGAGCTGAGCGAGACGCTGAAGCGGATCACCACGCTGCGCTCCACCTCGCAGACCGACGCCATCCAGCAGTGGGGTTCGATCGACGCCAAGGAGACCGGCGGCAGCCTGCTCAGCTCCCCCAGCCGGGGCCTGCGGCTCACCCTGGCCGTGGTGCTGGGCCTGGCGCTCGGCGTGGTGGCCGCGCTGATGCTCAGCCGGATGGACACCCGGCTGCGCGGGCGCAACAGCACCGAGGAGGCGTTCAACCTGCCGGTGATCGGCGAGGTGCCGCTGCTGTCGCGCCGGCTGCGGCGCACCCGCGAGCCGCTGGTGGTGGCCCGGCCGTCCGACCCGGGCGCCGAGGCGTACCGCTCGCTGCGCTCGACCCTGCTGCTGACCGGGCCGGCCTCGCTCTCCGCGCAGTTCGGCGAGGGCGGGATCTCGCAGGCCGAACGGATCTCCCGGCGGCTGGCCGAACCCTCCCCGGTGATCCTGGTGATGTCCGGGCGCAGCGGCGACGGCCGGACCACCACGGTCGCCAACCTGGCGGCGGCGCTGGCCGAGACCGGGCGCGAGGTGCTGGTGCTGGACTGCGACTTCCGCAGCCCGCAGGCGCACGTCCACTTCGGGATCAGCGACGGCCCCGGCATGGCGGAGCTGCTCAGCGGTGAGCAGCTGCCCAACCTGGACGACCTGATCCGCCGGACCAACGTGGACGGCGTGCGGCTGATCACCGGCGGCAACACCAACGCGTACCCGGCGGCGCTGGTGCTGCGGGCCGGCGAGGTGCTGCGCCGGGCCCGGCGGCACGCCGACGTGGTGCTGATCGACAGCTCCCCGCTGCTGCACGCCAACGACGCCTACGACCTGGTGCAGCACGCCGACGGGGTGCTGGTGACCGTGATGGCGGGCAACGTCAAGCCCGAACAGGCCGACCGGGTCAGCGAGTTGCTCTCGCGCACCGGCGTGCCGGTGGCGGGCGTGGTGCTGCTGGGCACCGACGGCCCGTCCGGGCGACGGGCCCGCGAGGCGGTGCGGATGGTTGCCGCTCCGGGTGGCCGCACCGGCGGCCCGGCGGCGGGTGCGGGCACCCCGGCCCCCGCGGCCGCGCAGCCGGCCGCGCCGGCCCGGTCGGCGGAGGACCCGGACCCGTCGACCGGCCCGAGCTGGGCCCGGCGGCGGGCGGCCGAGGCCCCGGCCGAGACCACCATGCAGCTGCGCCTGAACGAGGACCTGTGAGCGCGCCCGGCCGGACCAGGGTGCTCTGGCTGGCCAAGGGCCTGGGCCGGGGCGGCGCCGAGCAGCTGCTGGTCAACTGCGCCCGGCACGCGGACACCTCGCGCTACGAGATCGAGGTCGCGTACGTGCTGCCGTGGAAGGACGCCCTGGTGCCCGCCCTGGAGGCGGCGGGGGTGCGCACGCACTGCCTGGGCGGCTCCCCCGGTGCGCTCTGGCCGTGGCGGCTGCGGCAGTTGCTGGCCGAGCGCCGGTACGGCCTGGTGCACTCGCACATGCCGATCCCGGCGGTGGCGGCCCGGCTGCTGTCGTACGGGCCGCGCGGGCCGCGGCTGGTGCACACCGAGCACAACGTCTGGGAGCGCTACCGGACGGCCACCCGCTGGGCCAACACGCTCACCTACCGGCGCAACGACGCGGTGGTGGCGGTCTCGCACGCGGTGGCGGCCACCATCACCCGGCGCCGGCCCGGGGCCGACTGGGTGACCGTGGTGCACCACGGTCCGGACCTCGCGGGCGCCCCGACCGGGCCGGCCGCCCGGGCCGCGGCGCGGGCCGAACTCGGCCTGCCCGCGGACGCGGTGGTGATCGGCACGGTGGGCAACCTGACGCCGAAGAAGGACCAGGCGACCCTGCTGGCCGCGTTCGCCCGGCTGCGCGCGGAGCAGCCCGGCACCGCGCTGGTGGTGATCGGAGCCGGCCCGCTGGAGGCGGAGCTGAGGTCGAGGGCCGGTGAAGGAGTTGTGTTCGCCGGTTCCCGCCCCGATGTGCCCGCACTGCTGGCAGGCTTGGACGTGTTCACCCTGAGCTCCCGCCAGGAGGGCCTTCCGGTCGCCCTGATGGAGGCGATGACCAGCGGGCTCCCGTCCGTGGTCACCAGGGTCGGCGGCATGCCGGAGGTGCTGGACGACGGGGAGCAGGGCTTCCTGGTGCCGCCGGGCGATCCGGTCGCGCTGGCCGGCGCCCTGGGTCGGCTGACGGCCGACGAACAGCTGCGCCGGCGGCTCGGCGCGGCCGCCCTGGACCGCTCGAAATCCTTCGACGTGGCCGGGGCCCAGCAGGCCATCGAGCAGGTGTACGCGCAGGTGCTGGAGCGCTGAGCGCCCGGCCCACCGGAAGGGATCGACCACCCCCGTGACCACCCCGTCCGACGAGCCGTCAGCTGCTGGCGAGCTGACCGTCCGTCCGCTCACCGAGGCCGACACGCCGGCCGTGCTGGAGCTGCTCACGGCCTCGCTGGCCGGCGGGCCGACCGGCACCCGCAGCGCCGACTTCTTCGACTGGAAACACCGGCACAACCCGTTCGGGGCCAGCCCCGGGCTGCTGGCCGAGACCGCGGACGGCCGGGCCGCCGGCGTCCGGCTGTTCCTGCGCTGGCAGTGGCAGGCGGGCGAGCGCACGGTCCGCGCGGTCCGTCCGGTGGACACCGCCACCCACCCGGACTTCCAGGGCCGGGGGATCTTCCGCCGGCTCACCACCGGCCTGCTGGAGCAGGTCGCGCCCGACACCGAGCTGGTCTTCAACACCCCGAACGGCAACAGCCTGCCGGGCTACCTCCGGATGGGCTGGCGGGTGGTCGGCAAGGTGCCGATCGCGCTGCGGATCGCCCGCCCGGCGGCCTTCGCGCTGGGCGCCCGGGCCGCGCTGACCCGGCGGCCCGCCGCGGCCCGGCGACCGCTGCGCTGCCAGCTGCCGACCGCGGCCGAGTGGTTCGCCCGGCCGCCGGCCGGCCTGCCGGAGCTGCTCGCCGAGCGGGCGCAGGCGGACGCGGCCGACCCCCGGCAGGCCGTCCTGCGCACCGAGTCGTTCCTGCGCTGGCGCTACGGCGACGCCCCGGGCCTGGACTACCGGGTGCTGACCTGCGAGCGCGGCGGGGAGCTGGCCGGGATCGCCTTCGGGCGCCCGCGCCGGCGCGGCCCGCTCACCGAGTTCACCCTCGCCGACGTGCTGGTGCGCCCGGGCGACCGGCACGCCGCGGCCTGGCTGCTGCGGTCGGCGGCCGCGGCCGGCTGCGACCACGCCGCCACCCACCTGGCCCCCGGCACCGAGGCCGCCGCGGCCGCGCTGCGCGGCGGGTTCCTGACCGCGCCGCGGACCGGGATGACGCTGGCCGCGCGCGGCCCGAGCGGGCCGCTGCCCGCCGAACGCACCCTGGACGACTGGCGGTTCAGCCTGGGCGACCTGGAGGTCTTCTGATGGCACGTCCGTCGGCCGCCGCCGCCGGGCGGCCGGACCTGCGCGCCCTCGCCGAGCGGGTGCACTGGCCCACCGCGGTGGCCGTCACCGCGGTGATCGGCTACGTGACCGTGTTCGTGCTGGCGATGGTGCACACCAGTTACGACACCTGGGGCGCGCTGCTGGTCGCCCCCGCCCTGATGGCGATCGGCACCCCGATCCTGGCCCGGGTGGCGGCCGCCAACCCCGAGCGGGGCATCTTCAAGCTGCTGATGCTGGCGATGGGCCTGAAGCTGTTCTGCGCCTTCCCGCGCTACCTGATGGCCTTCGTGCTGTACGGCGGCGCGGCGGACGCCAAGATGTACCACCAGAAGGGCAGCGCGCTGGCGCTGTACCTGGACAACACCGACCTGCTGTCCCAGGGCGTCCACTACGACCTGGGGATGAAGGTGGCCGGCACCGGCTTCGTCATCATCGTCACCGGGGTGGTGTACGCGATCACCGGGCCGACCCTGATCGGCGGGTTCCTGGTGTTCTCCTGGATGGGCTTCTGGGGGCTGCTGCTGTTCTGGCGGGCGGTGCAGATCGCCTTCCCGGAGGCCGACTCGCGGCGCTACGCCAAGCTGGTCTTCTTCCTGCCCTCGCTGCTGTTCTGGCCGTCCAGCATCGGCAAGGACGCCTGGATGATGCTGTGCCTGGGCCTGACCACCTACGGCGTGGCCCGGCTGCTGGACCGCCGGTTCGGCGCCTTCGTCTGCATCGCGCTCGGCTCGCTCGGCACCGCGATGGTCCGCCCGCACGTCACCGTGCTGGCCGGCGCCGGCCTCTCGGTGGCGTACGTGCTGCGCAAGCGGCCGCAGCAGGTCAGCGCACTGGGGCCGCTGCGCACCATCCTGTCGGTGGTGGTGATGGGCGCCGGTGTGATGCTGATGCTGCAGCAGGTCTCGACCTTCTTCGGCACCGAAGGCACCAGTGGTGACAGCCTCAACCACGTGCTGTCGGAGACCTCCCGGCGGACCTCGCAGGGATCCTCGATGATCAACGCGGCGCCGACGGAGGACGCCGCCCCGCAGTTCAGCCTGAACCCGGCGGGGCTGCCGATGGCGGTGATCAGCGTGCTGTTCCGGCCGTTCCCGTTCGAGGCCTCCAACATCCAGAACCTGATCCAGTCGGTGGAGTGCTTCGCCCTGCTGATCATGTTCATCCGGAGCTGGCCGCACCTGCGCCAGCTGCCCCGGCTCTTCCTGCAACGCTCGTACATCGCCTACACGGTGGTCTACACCCTGCTGTTCTGCTGGGCGTTCTCGACCATCAACAACATGGGCATCCTGTCCCGCGAGCGGGTCCAGGTGCTGCCGCTGTTCCTGGTGCTGCTGGCCGTGCCCCGGTCGGAGTCGGCGCGGTCCGCGCCGGTCCGGCGCGCCCGGGCGCCGGTCTGGCGGGTGCAGCCCGGACAGTGGGGCGCGCGCGGCGCGGACGCCGTCCCTCATGAACACCCGGCCCGCGTCGGCGGGCCGGACTCACCACCTCGACCCAGGGGGGATCGAACCGAATGACCACCACCGACCTCGCACGTCCCGCCGCCCTCGGCGGCACCCCGGCCTTCCCGGACGGACTGCCACTGACCCGCGTGCGGGTCCCGGACCGCGAGGCGCTGCTGCAGCGCATCGGCGCGGTGCTGGACAGCGGCCAGCTCACCAACGGCGCCACCGTGCGCGAGCTGGAGGAGCGGGCGGCCGAACTGCTGGAGGTGCCGCACGTGGTGGCGGTCTCCAACTGCACGGCGGGCCTGATGCTGGTGCTCCAGGCGGCCGGCGTCGGGCAGGGCCGCCCGGTGGTGATGCCCGGGTTCACCTTCTCGGCCACCGCGCACGCCGCGCACTGGGCCGGCGGCACCCCCGTGTTCGCCGAGGCCCGCGAGCAGGACATCACCCTGGACGTGGCCGACGCCGAGGCCCGGCTGAAGGCCGCCGACCGGCCGGCCGCGCTGATGGCCACCCACGTCTACGGCACGCCCTGCCAGGTGGAGGACCTCCAGGCGGTCGCGGACGCCGCCGGGGTGCCGCTGGTCTACGACTCGGCGCACGGGTTCGGCAGCCGCCGCAAGGGCGTGCCGATCGGCAACTTCGGCCTGGCCGAGGTGTTCTCGATGAGCCCGACCAAGGTCGCGGTGGCGGGTGAGGGCGGTCTGGTGGCCACCCGGGACGCGGCGCTGGCGCAGACCCTGCGCACCGGCCGGGACTACGGCAACCCCGGTGACTACAACACGCTCTTCCCCGGCCTGAACGCCCGGATGAGCGAGCTGCACGCCGCGGTCGGCCTGGCCTGGCTGGCCGATCTGCCCGCCCGGGTGGCCCACCGGGGCGCGCTGGTCGAGGAGTTCAGGACCGTGGTGGCCGGCCTGCCCGGTCTGCGGCTCGCCCTGCCGGAGGCCGGCGACGTGTCGACCTTCAAGGACCTGACGCTGATCCTGGACGCGGACGCCTTCGGGCTGTCCTCCGCCGAGCTGGCCGCCGCGCTCAAGGCCGAGGGCATCGACACCCGGCGCTACTTCCACCCCCCGGTGCAGCGCCAGCAGTCGTACGCGCACCTGGGGCAGGCCGAGGACCTGCCGGTGACCGACCGGCTGGCGGACTCGGTGCTGACCGTGCCGCTGTGGACCCACATGGACGCGGCCACGGTGCGCCGGGTGGCCGAGGCCGTCCTGCGGATCCAGCCGTACGCGGAGCGTCTGCGCGCCGCCGGCTGAGCCGGGCCACGCCGTGCCGCCGGCCGCCCACGGGCGCCGGCGGCACGGCCGTTCGAGCCGCGAACACCGGTCCTGGCTTAGCCGGATCAGGTGAACTCGGTTGGACCACAGGCCTGTTGAGCCGGGAGGATGGCGGGCCGGGCCGGTCGGCCCGGACCTTCGGCAGGCCGGTCCGGGCCTGTCCCGGCACGGATATGGAGCACTCGGTGTTCAAGGGCTTCCGCAGCTTCCTGCTGCGCGGCAACGTGGTCGACCTCGCGGTCGGCATCGTCATCGGCGCGGCCTTCACCGCCGTCGTCACCGGGTTCGTGGCGGCCTTCCTGACCCCGCTGATCGGGGTCGCCACCGGCGCGGTCGGCGACTACTCCAAGGAAGCCTTCGAGGTCGGCGGCACCAGCTTCCCGTACGGCGCCTTCCTGAACGCGCTGATCAGCTTCCTGCTGGTCAGCGCGGTGATCTACTTCGCCGTGGTGGTCCCGGTCGGGAAGCTGCAGAGCCGCTTCGATCGGCCCGAGGAGCCGGTCGCCAAGATCGACTGCCCGGAGTGCCTGAGCCGCATTCCGGCCGCCGCGTCGCGCTGCTCGTACTGCACCACCGAGCTCACCGGTCGCCAGGGGCTCCCGACCCAGACCCTGCAGAGCCACTGACCGTCGCCGCCGCTCCGGCCGCCGGCCTGCGCCGACGGCCGGAGGGGCACGCACGACCCGTCCGTCCGGGGCATCCCGGGCAGATCGGTCGCCGGACACCCGCCATCGGCCGTTCGATTCACGTTCGACTACCCGTCAGGAACCCTGTCTGGCCGAAATCGGGTGTCGAAATGTCGGATCTTCCCACTTTCGATCCGTTTGTTCGAGCGAAGACTGTGTAAACAGTTGAACTCCCCTGCCTTCCACTCTCCTCAGCAGGCGCATTGTGGGCTTACGGTATGCCCCATGACCTCGCCCCGCTCCTACGACGGAGTCGGCTACCCCTCTCCGTCCTTCGGCTCCGGCACGCCCATCTACGACAGCCTCGTCGCAGAACGCGGTGTCCCGCAGATCGCCCCCATCAACGTGCCGGCGGCGCTGCCCCCGGCCACCGGTGGCTACGGCTCCTCCTACCAGAGCAGCTACGTGCCCTCCTTCGACAGCCCGGCGGGCAACCTCCCGGCGCTGCCCCCGGCCCGCCTCGCGCTGGGCCCCGGCCCGAGCAGCGCCCCGATGACCGGCCACGTCCCGGCCCAGGCCACCCCGGCGATGTACCCGGCGCCGCAGCCCCCGATGCCCGGCTACGCCTCGGCGCCCAGCTTCCAGCAGGCCCCGCCGTCGTACCAGAGCCAGACCGGGCAGAGCTTCGGCGGCCAGAGCTTCGGCGGGCAGAACACCTTCGCCCAGGCCCCGCAGGGCTTCGGCGGCCAGGGGTTCAACGGCCAGAGCTTCGGCGGCCAGAACTCCTTCGCCCAGGCGCCCCAGCAGCAGAGCTTCGGCGACCAGAGCTTCGGCGGCAACCAGCTGCGGCCCACCGCGCCGGTCGCCCCGATGCGCCCGGCGCCGCAGCAGTACGGCGGCCAGACGCAGTACCCGCAGTACCCCCAGGCCGGCTGAGCCCCGGCCCGCAACCCCGCCGAACGAGGGCGTCGGGGTCGGGAGCAGGGCGAGAGGTCGACCTCCAGGGCCGTCCGCACTCCGCAGCACGACGGAGCGCGGGCGGCCCTCGCGCGTCCGCGCGTCCCCGGCCGCCGCACGACCGCCCGGGAGCCGCCACCTCCGCCCGGGCCGGCTGGCAGGATGGGGGCATGCCGCAGCTGACCGGTCTCCACCTGTACCCCGTCAAGTCCACCTACCGGCTGAGCCCGCGCAGCGCCGCGGTCGAGCCCTGGGGCCTGGCCGGGGACCGTCGTTGGATGCTGGTCGACGACCGCGGCCGGGCGGTGACCCAGCGCGACGAACCGCTGCTGGCCCGCTACCGCGCCACCCCCGCACCCGACGGCGGCCTGGTGATGACCGGCCCCGACGGCGCCGCGATCGAGATCGCCGTCCCGTCCGTGGCGGACGGCGACCCGCACGCCGAGGTGGAGATCTTCGGCACCGTCTTCGGCGCGGCCGAGGCCGCCAAGGAGGCCCGGCTCTGGTTCGCCGAACGGCTCGGCGACGTCCGGCTGGTGCACCTGGACCGGCCGCGCACCAGCCGGCCGATCAAGGAGAAGTACCGGCTGCCGGGTGAGACCGTGAGCATGGCCGACGGCTTCCCGCTGCTGCTCACCACCACCGCCTCGCTGGCCGAGCTGAACCGTCGGATCGCCGCGGACCACCCGGACGATCCGGTGAAGGGCGCGCCGCTGCCGATGGAGCGCTTCCGCCCCAACCTGGTGGTCGACGGGGCCGAGCCGTGGGCCGAGGAGAGCTGGCGGCGGGTGGCGATCGGCGGCCTGACCTTCCGCGCGGCCAAGCTGTGCGCCCGCTGCGTGGTCACCACCACCGACCAGGAGAGCGGTGTCCGACGCGGGCCGGAGCCGCTGCGGGCGCTCGGCCGGCACCACCGGATCGGCCAGAAGCTGATCTTCGGGATCAACCTGGTCCCGGAGCGCCCGGCCGGCGTCACCGGCGACCACCTCGGCACCCTCCGGGTCGGCGACGAGCTCACCGTGCTGGTCACCGGCCCGTACGTCGACCCGGAGGCCGGGTCCTGAGCCCGGCCGGAGCACCGGGCCGGACGCCCGGGCGCCCGTTCGCCGGCGTACGCCGCCGGGCCGGTGGGCGCCGTTCCGGAACCGTGCCCGCGCTCACTCGTTGAAGCGCAAGAGCGGCTCCGACCGGTGCCCGGAGCACGCTACGGTGGGGCGGCACGCAGGCCTCGACGAAGGTGGGGACGACAGACCGTCATGGCTGAGCACAGGGTCCGGGTCACACAGGACAGCGGTTCCCGCTGGCGCCGGCGCGCCGCGGACCACGAGACGCTGGGCGACGCCCTGGCCGCCGCCGAGGACGGCGACACCCTCACCCTGCGCCCCGGCACGTTCCGCGAGAGCGTGCTGCTCGACAAGGCGGTCACCCTGGTCGCCGCCGACGGCCCCGGTACCGTCCGCCTCCTCCTGGAGGCCGGGGTCCCGCTCACCGTCACCGCCGCGGCGGCCGTCCACGGCCTGGTGATCGAGGCCTCCGACAGCACCGCCCCCGCCGTCCTGGTCACCGGCGCCGGCGCCGCCGCCGAGCTGGCCGACTGCCGGGTCGAGGCCCGCTCCGCGGTCGGCGTCGAGGTGACCGCCGGGGCCGCCGCCTCGCTGCGCGGCTGCACCGTCGCCAACCCCACCGGCCTCGGCGTACGGCTGCGCGGGGCGGCCCGGGCGGCGCTCCTGGACTGCGAGCTGACCATGGCCGGCCAGGCCGGGCTGGCGGTCCTCGGCGGCTCGACCGCGCGCGCCGAGCGCACCCGGATCCACCACGCCTCGGGCGCCGGGGTGCTGCTCGCCGACCGCGGCTCCGCGGCCGAGCTGACCGGCTGCGAGATCTACGAGGTGCGCGGCAGCGGCGTGCAGGCGGAGGCCGGGGCCACCGGCCGGCTGACCGACTGCACCGTCCACCGGGTGACCGGCAACGGCCTGACCCTGGACACCGAGGCGCAGCTCACCCTGACCGGCTGCCGGCTGCACGACCTGCCGGAGAACGCCGCGGACCTGCGCGGGCGCTCGCGGCTCGGCCTGCACCGCAGCACCGTGCACTCGTTCGGCCGGGGCGCGCTGTCGGTCTGGGACTCCGGCACCCACGCCGAGGCCAGCGCCAGCGAGATCCACTCCTCGACCGGGGACTACCCCGCGCTCTGGGTCAGCGACGGCGCCCGGGTCGAGCTGTCCGACTGCACCCTGCGCGACCTGCCGGACGCCCTGTTCGTGCTGGACCGGGGATCCAGCGCGGTGGTGGCGGACAGCTCGTTCAGCCGGATCCGCAGCTCCGCCGTGTCGGTCAGCGGCGGCGCGACGGCCGACCTGACGGCCTGCCGGATCCAGCAGGCCGGCACCGGCCTGTGGTTCCGCGACCACGGCAGCGGCGGCCGGCTGACCGACTGCGAGATCGCCGAGGTCTCCACCGGAGTGATCGTCACCAAGGGCGCCGACCCCCAGCTCCACGGCTGCACCGTCCGGGCCAGCAGCGACGCCGGGGTGTACGTCTCCGCCCAGGGCCTGGGCAGCTTCGAGGAGTGCCGGGTCTCGCACGGCAAGGGCTTCGGCTTCCACATCATCGACGGCTGCCGGACCAGGCTGACCCGCTGCCGGGCCGAGCAGAACGGCCGGGCCGGCTTCGAGTTCTCCGAGCCGGGCCCGGTCGCCGAGGCCTGCGTCTCGGACGACGTCGCGCCGCCGCCACCGCTCGCCCTGCCCGCGGCCCGGGCCCTCGCCCCGGGCGCCCCGGCCCCCGTGCCCGCGCTCACCTCGGCACTCGCTCCGGCTCGCGCGACGGCGACCGCGGGCACGCCCGCCGGGGTCGGGGCCGCACCGCTCGTCCCCCCGGCGGGCAGCCCGATCGCGCCGCTGCCGGACTGCCGGCCGGCCGACGAGGCGCTGGCCGAACTGGACGCGCTGGTGGGCCTGGCGACCGTCAAGCAGGAGGTCCGGACGCTGGTCGACCTGATCTCGGTCGGCCGCCGCCGGGAGCGGGCCGGGCTGAAGGCCCCCTCCCCCCGGCGCCACCTGGTCTTCACCGGCTCCCCCGGCACCGGCAAGACCACGGTGGCGCGGCTGTACGGGGAGGTCCTGGCCTCGCTCGGGGTGCTGGGCCGGGGCCACCTGGTCGAGGTGGCCCGGGTGGACCTGGTCGGCGAGCACATCGGCTCCACCGCGATCCGCACCCAGGCCGCCTTCGAACAGGCCCGGGGCGGCGTGCTGTTCGTCGACGAGGCGTACGCGCTGGCACCGCCGGACGGCGGCCGGGACTTCGGCCGGGAGGCGATCGACACCCTGGTCAAGCTGATGGAGGACCACCGCGACGAGGTGGTGGTGATCGTGGCCGGCTACACCGCCGAGATGGAGCACTTCCTGACGGCCAACCCCGGGCTGTCCTCACGCTTCTCCCGGACCGTCAGCTTCCCCGACTACAGCGCCGCCGAGCTGCTGGAGATCGCCCGCGCGCAGTGCGCCGAGCACGAGTACGCGATGGCCTCGGCCACCGAGGGCGCCCTGCTGCACCACTTCGCCGGGATCGACCGGGGCCCCGGCTTCGGGAACGGCCGCACCGCCCGGCAGGTCTTCGAGACCATGGTCGAGCGGCACGCGATGCGGGTGGCGCAGCTGCCCGACCCGTCCACCGAGGACCTGCAACTGCTGGTCCCGGCCGATCTGCCCGGCTGACCGGATCGGCACCGCCGCGTGGCAGGATGGGACCAGTTCGAACCGGAGGGGTGTCACACGTGGCCGACAGCAGCAACCTGCTCGCCGAGCAGCGCCGGGCGATGATCCTGGACGAGGTGCGCCGGCGCGGCGGGGTCCGGGTCAACGAGCTCACCCGGCAGCTGAACGTCTCCGACATGACGATCCGCCGGGACCTGGACGCGCTGGCCCGCGCCGGGGTGATCGAGAAGGTGCACGGCGGCGCGGTGCCGACCGAGGCCGCGCGCACCCACGAGCCCGGCTTCGAGGCGAAGTCCGCGCTGGAGCTGAGCGCCAAGGAGGAGATCGCCCGGGCCGCCGCCCGGCTGGTCCAGCCGGGCAGCGCGATCGCGCTCTCCGGCGGCACCACCACCTACGCGCTGGCCCACCACCTCACCGAGATCGAGCAGTTGACGGTGGTGACCAACTCGGTGCGGGTCGCGGACGTGTTCGACCGGGCGCAGCGTCAGCTCAGCCGGCAGCCCGCCACGGTGGTGCTGACCGGTGGGGTGCGCACGCCCTCGGACGCGCTGGTCGGGCCGGTGGCGGACCGGGCGATCCGCTCGCTCCACTTCGACCTGCTGTTCCTCGGCACGCACGGGCTGTCCGCGACCGCCGGGCTGTCCACGCCGAACCTGGCGGAGGCCGAGACCAACCGGACCTTCATCGCCTCGGCCCGCCGCACCGTGCTGGTGGCCGACCACACCAAGTGGGGCACCATCGGCCTGTCCAGCTTCGCCGAACTCTCCGACGTGGACACCTGGGTGGCGGACGCGGCGCTGCCGGTGGACGCGGTGGACGCGGCCCGCGAGCAGGTCCGGGAGCTGATCCTGGCCGGCGCGGAGCCGGCCGAGGACGAGGACGAGCCGCAGCCCTGAGCCGCAGCCGTGAGCCGCGGCCCTCGCGGCCCGCGCCGGCCCCGGTCAGTCCAGGCCGGGTGCGGAGCCGTCGAGGAAGCGCTCCATCAGCTCCAGGTACGGGGCGATCTCGATGCCCTGCTCGGCCAGCCAGGCGTCCGCGTAGTACTTGTCGAGGTAGCGGTCGCCCGGGTCGCAGATCAGCGTGACCACGCTGCCGCGCTGCCCGGCCGCCTTCATCTCGGCGACGATCCGCAGCGCGCTCCACAGCCCGGTGCCGGTGGAGGCACCGGCCTTCTTGTCGATCGCCCGCTCCAGCAGTCGCATCGCCGCGATCGAGGCGGCGTCCGGGACCTTCATCATCCGGTCGACCGCGCCGGGGACGAAGCTGGGCTCCATCCGGGGCCGCCCGATGCCCTCGATCCGCGAGCCGGTCGCGCAGGTGGCGTCCGGGTCGGACTTGACCCAGCCGTCGAAGAAGCAGGAGCTCTCCGGGTCGGCGACGCAGATCCGGGTGTCGTGCTGGAGGTAGTGCACGTAGCGGGCGATGGTGGCGGAGGTGCCGCCGGTGCCTGCGGTGGCGACGATCCAGGCCGGTTCGGGGTGCGGCTCCAGCCGGAGCTGGGCGAAGATCGACTCGGCGATGTTGTTGTTGCCGCGCCAGTCGGTGGCGCGCTCGGCGTAGGTGAACTGGTCCATGTAGTGGCCGCCGGTCCGCTCGGCCAGCCGGGCCGACACCTCGTACACCTCGCCCGGGCTGTCCACCAGGTGGCAGCGGCCGCCGTGGAACTCGATCAGCTCGATCTTGGCGCGGCTGGTGCTGCGGGCCATCACCGCGACGAACGGCACGCCGATCAGCTTGGCGAAGTACGCCTCGGAGACGGCGGTGGAGCCGCTGGAGGCCTCGATCACCGGCTTGCCCGGTCGGATCCAGCCGTTGCACAGGCCGTAGAGGAAGAGCGAGCGGGCCAGCCGGTGCTTGAGGCTCCCGGTGGGGTGGGTGGACTCGTCCTTCAGGTAGAGGTCGATCCCCCAGTCCTCGGGGAGCGGGAAGCGCAGCAGGTGGGTGTCGGCGGAGCGGTTGGCGTCCGCCTGGACCTTGCGGACCGCCTCCTTGAGCCAGGCCCGGTACTCGCCGTCGGAACGGTCCACGTCCGTGGTCTGCACAACCATCGCGCCTTCTCCCTCGCCTCGGCCGTCGCCGGCCGTCCCGTGCATCACTCCCACTCAGTGTAACAATCAACTACGATAAGTAACCTTAACGGGCGATCCAGGTTCCGCTTATCGGCTGCGGCTTGTCGGCTGCGGCGGCCACGTGCGGGCCCGCGCGGCGTACGCGACGTACGCGGCGCGGGCCCGCACGGCGGCTCAGTCGGCCGCGATCGCCCGCAGCACGTCCAGCCGGGCGGCCCGGGCCGCCGGCCGCAGGCCCGCCACCGCCCCGGCGAGCAGCCCGGCCAGCAGGACCACCGCCAGCTGCCCGGGCGGGAGCGCGAAGGCCGCCGTGCCCGCCCGGTCCGAGGCCCGCACCAGCGCCCAGCCCAGGAAGGCGCCCAGGAGCAGCCCGCCCACCGTGCCGAACGCCGCGACCAGCACCGACTCCCAGCGCACGGTGGCGCGCAGCTCGCCCCTGGTCTGGCCGACCGCGCGCAGCAGCCCGAGCTCCCTGGTCCGCTCGTGGACGGCCAGGCCGAGGGTGTTGGCGATGCCCAGCAGCGCGATCAGCACCGCCAGCGCCAGCAGCGCGTAGACCACCGAGAGCATCATGTCGACGCCGCCGGCCGCGCTCGCCGCGTACTCGTCCCGGGTCTGCACCCGGGGGTTGCCGTAGTCGGCGGCGGTCCGCTCCACCGCCGCCCGGCCGGCGGCCGGGTCGACGCCCGGGCGCAGCGCCACGGCCACCAGGCCGGCGCTGTCCTGCCCTCGGTGCGGGGCCCAGGCCTGCGGGGTCATCAGGTAGTCGCCGGCCACCCCGCCGCCCTCGAACAGGGCCCGGACGGTGAAGCGGGCGTGCGCGTCGGCGAAGGCCACCTCGACGGTGCTGCCGACCTGCCAGCGCCGGGCGGCCGCCTCGGTGCGGGAGACCGCCAGGCCGTCGGTGCCCAGCGCGGCGAGCGAGCCGTCGATCCGGCCGAGCGCCACCACGCCGTCCAGGGCGGCCGGATCGGTGATGTCCAGGCTCCGGCCGTGACCGTCGATCCGGGCCACCCCGCGCCCCAGCGCGACCGCCCGGCGGACCTCGGGCAGCTGCGCCAGCGCGTCGGCGAGCCGGGGGCTGACGCCGCTGCCGCCGGCCCCGAAGGCAGGGGCGGTGACGGCCAGGTCGCCGGCGAAGGAGCGGTCCACGGTGCGGTCCAGGGTGGCCCGGACCGAGGCGCCGAACACGGTGAACATGGCCACCACGGCGACGCCGACCATCAGCGCGGTCGCCGTGGCGGCGGTCCGGCGGGGGTTGCGGGCGGCGTTGCGGCGGGCCAGTGCGCCGGTCACCCCGCGCAGCCGGGCCAGCGGGGCGCCGAGCAGCCGGACGGTGAGCGCCGCCGCGACGGGTCCGAGCACCACCACCCCCGCGAGGGTGGCCACCGCCCCGGCGGCCGTCCGCCACACCGAGGGTCCAGCGGTAACGCCGGCCACGGTCAGTCCGGCGCCGCCGGCGGCGAGCAGCCCGCCGGCCAGCGCCCGCCACCGGGCCGGGCGTCCGGCGGCGGCGTCGTCCACGGCGGTCGCGCGCAGGGCGGCCAGCGGAGCCGTCCGCCCGGCCCGGACGGCCGGCAGGAGTGCCGAGCCGACGGCGACCGCGGTGCCGACCGCCGGCGGCAGCAGGACGGCCGCCGCGCTGATCACCGTGCCGCCGGTCGGCAGGCTGAAGCCGATCGCGGCGAACAGCGCCTTCAGGGCGGTGGCGATGCCGACCCCGCCGAGCAGCCCGGCGGCGGAGGCGAGCAGCCCGACCGCCAGGGCCTCGCCGAGGGTGGCGCCGAGCACCTGGCGGCGGGTCGCGCCGAGCGCCCGGAGCAGGGCGTTCTCCCTGGTCCGCTGGGCGACCACGATGGCGAAGGTGTTGTGGATGGTGAAGGTCGCCACCAGCAGCGCGATCCCGGCGAAGACCAGCAGCAGGGTGGTGAACAGGGTGAGGAAGCGCCCGGAGACCTGCGCGGTGCTCTCCGCCGCGGCGGCCTCGCCGGTCAGCGCCTCGGTCCCGGCGGGCAGCGCCGGCCGGAGCCGGTCGACCAGGTCGCGCTGGGAGAGGCCGTCGACCGCGCGGACCCGGATCGCGCTGGCCTGTCCCCCGCCGGCGGGCATCAGGTGGCGCTGGGCGTCCGCGAGGGTGAGCGCGGTGAAGGTGCTGGGGCCCATCCCGTCGGCGTCGGCGCCGAAGGTGGCGATCCCGACCACGGTGATCCGGACCGGGTCCGGGGTGCGCAGCACCGCGGTGTCGCCCAGGTGCAGGCCGCCGGCGCGGGCGGCGCCGCGGTTGAGCACCGCCTCGCCGGGCGCGGCCGGGGCGCGGCCCTCGGCCAGCCGGTACGGGTTCAGCCGCGCGTCGGTGATCCAGTTCCCGGCGAGCGTGGGCGGGCCCTGGCCGCCGACCGGCCGGCCGTCCCGGCCGACCAGCTGGCCGCTGCCCTGGACGGACGGTTCGGCCGCCGCCACCCCGGGGACGGCCCGCACCCGGTCGGCCAGCGTGCTGTCGACCGGGGCCCGGACGCCGCCGGGGGTGCCGGCCGCGTCCAGCACGTCGGCGCTGCGGACCACCGCGTCGGTGCCCCGCTCGGCGTCCGCGAACAGGGTGTCGAAGTTGGCCCGCAGGGTGTCGCCGAGCACCATCGTGCCGGTCAGGAAGGCGACGCCGAGCAGGACGGCGAGGAAGGTCCCGGTCAGCCGGCGGCGGTGGGCGCGCAGCGAGCGCAGCGCGATCCGCCGGGTGGCGCTCACCGGCCCTCCCCGCGGTCCAGGTCCTTCATCCGGTCGAGCACCCGGTCGGCGGTGGGGGCGTCCATGGTGTCGACCAGCCGGCCGTCGGCCAGGAACAGCACCCGGTCGGCGTGGCCGGCGGCGGTCGGGTCGTGGGTGACCATGACGACGGCCCGGCCGAGCGTGTCCACGGCCCGGCGCAGCAGGGTGAGCACCCCGGTGCCGGTCCTGGAGTCGAGGTTGCCGGTGGGTTCGTCGGCGAAGACCACGTCGGGCTGCCCGACCAGGGCGCGGGCCACGGCGACCCGCTGCTGCTGGCCGCCGGAGAGCTCGCTCGGCCGGTGCGCGAGCCGGTCGCCGAGGCCGACCACCTCGATCAGGTCGGCCAGCCGGCGCGGGTCGGGGGCCCGGCCGGCCAGGTCGAGCGGCAGGGTGATGTTCTCCCGGACGGTGAGCGTGGGGACCAGGTTGAAGGCCTGGAAGACGAAGCCGACCCGCTCCCGGCGCAGCAGGGTCAGGCGCCGGTCGTCGAGCGGGCCGAGTTCGGTGTCGCCGAGGTAGGCGTGGCCCTCGGTGAGGGTGTCCAGACCGGCGGCGCAGTGCATCAGGGTGGACTTGCCGGAGCCCGAGGGGCCCATGATCGCGGTGAACCGCTCGGCCGGGAAGTCGACGCTGACGCCGTCCAGGGCGCGGACCCGGGTGTCGCCGGTGCCGTACTCCTTGACGGCGCCGGCGACCCGGGCGGCGTGGCGCGGGGCGGTGCCGCCGCTCATCCGGCGTCGCCCGGCCGGCGCTCCGCCAGGACGGCGCGGCGGGTGCGGTACTCCTCGACGTCGATCTCGCCGTTGGCGTAGCGGCGGCCGAGCACGGCCAGCGGGGCGTCGCCGCAGTGCCGGCGCAGGCCCGCCCGGCGGGCGAACGTCACCACCAGCGCGACCACGGCCAGCCAGAACAGCGGGACCAGCAGGATCCACGGGCCGGGCCAGTGGCCGCCGGTCTCGGCAAGCAGGGTGTTCATCGGGGACCATCTCCCTCGTCGGCGCTCTCGCGGCCCGGTCTCCCCGGGCCCTTCGAGCCTCCCGCCGCGGGCCGTCCCGGCGCGTCCTCCGGGCAGCGGCTCCCGGGCTGCTCCCCGGGGAGTACGGCGGCCGCCGAAGCCCTCCGGAGCGCGGACCTGCTCGGCTAGGATCGCTGGCACGGCGCCGTGTCCCCGGGGAGCCCTCCCGGGCGCGACCCGGCCGTGCGACCGGCGGAAGCGGTCGCCGGTGGCACCACCGGGAGGTACGCGATGACCGTTCCCTACGTCGGACCGGGGGCGAACCCCACCGACTGGGTCACCCGCCACTACCCCGGACCGCTGCGCTCGGCCCTGGAGCAGCGCGGCGGCGTCCCGCACTCCGCCCGCAGCATCGTCGCCCGGCAGCTCGGGCTGCGCACCGCCGAGCAGTTGCGCGAGCGGATCGAGCGGCGCTGGTACCAGCGGTACGCCGACCTGACCGGCCCCACGCTGCTGGCGCGGGCGGACGAGATCGCCGAGCTCCTGGTGGCCGGCCCGGACTGCGAGGTCTCGGACCTGTGCGAGGACGGCTGGCTGCTGGACGAGGAGGCGAACTGCACCTGGTGCCGCCCGAGCCGGACCGAGTTCGACCTGACCGGCCAGGACGAGACCGAGGGGCGGCGCGCCTCCCCGGACACGGTGGCGCGGATGGCCGGCAGCATCCGGGCGCAGATGCGTGCGGGCCGGCGCTCGGTGCGGGCGGCGAACGAGCGGGCCCGGGTCGAGCGGGAGCGGCGCTCCGGTGATCCGGACCCGGCCCCGCCGACCGCGATCCGTCAGCCCAGCCAGCCCGGCCGGACCAGCCCGGACTCGTAGGCGAGCACCACGAGTTGGGCCCGGTCGCGGGCGCCGAGCTTCACCATCGCCCGGCTGACGTGGGTCTTCGCGGTGAGCGGGCTGACCACCAGGCGGCGGGCGATGTCCTCGTTCGACAGGCCGAGGCCGACCAGGGCGAGCACCTCGCGTTCGCGGTCGGTCAGGGCGGCCAGGCTCGCGGCGGCGGGCTGCGCGGGGCGCTTGGAGCGGGTGGCGAACTCGCCGATCAGGCGGCGGGTGACGCCCGGTGAGAGCAGCGCGTCCCCGGCGGCGGCGACCCGCACGGCCCGGACCAGGTCGGCCGGTTCGGTGTCCTTGACCAGGAACCCGGCGGCGCCGGCCCGGAGCGCCTCGAAGACGTACTCGTCGAGTTCGAAGGTGGTCAGCACGACCACCCGGACGGCGGCCAGCGCGGGGTCGAGGCCGATCCGGCGGGTGGCCTCCAGGCCGTCCAGGCGGGGCATCCGGATGTCCATCAGGACGACGTCGGGGCGCAGCTCGGCGGCGAGCGCCACGGCCTGCTCGCCGTCGTCCGCCTCGCCGACCACGACCAGGTCGCTCTGGGCCTCCAGCAGGGCCCGGAAGCCGGCCCGGACCAGCAGCTGGTCGTCCGCCAGCAGGACCCGGATCACCGCGCCTCCCCGGGCTCCGCGACGGGCAGCCAGGCCTCGACCCGGAAGCCGGCGCCGGCCGGCCCCGCGGTCAGGGTGCCGCCGAGCGCGGTGGCGCGTTCGCGCATGCCGATCAGGCCGGTGCCGGAGCCGCCGGGCTCCCCCGCGCCGGCCGGGCCGGGGTCCTCGACCAGCACCAGCAGGCCGTCCGGGCGCCAGCCGAGGGTGATCGCGGCGGTGCGGGCGGCGGAGTGCCGCAGCACGTTGGTCAGCGCCTCCTGGGCGATCCGGAACGCGGCCAGGCCGAGGCCGACCGGGGCTGCGCGGACGGTGCCGGTGGTGCGCACGGTGACGGTGAGCCCGGCGTGGGCCGCCTGGTCGACCAGCTCGCCGAGCCGGTCCAGGCCGGGGGCCGGGTCGCGCGGGGCGGCGCCGGCCGGGTCGCGCAGGGTGCCGAGCACCTGGCGGACCTCGCCCAGCGCGGCCTTGCTGGCGCCCTTGATGGTGACCAGCGCGCTGCGCGCCTGCTCGGGGCGGCTGTCCATCAACTCCAGGGCCACCCCGGCCTGGAGGTGGATCAGCGAGATGCTGTGGGCGAGGATGTCGTGCAGCTCGCGGGCCATCCGCAGGCGCTCCTCGTCGACCCGGCGGCGCTCGGCCTGGGCCGCGGCCTCCCGGACGGCGGCCATCCGCTCCCGCCGGAAGCGCAGGATCTCGGCGCCGGCCAGGACCAGCAGCAGCCAGGCGGCGACGCCCAGTTCCTGCCAGCCGTTGGGCGCTCCGCCGGGCGCGCGCAGCCAGGCCGCCGGCAGCGCGTGGCCGATCAGCAGGTGCACGCCGTAGAAGACGGCGGCGCAGGCCCACACCACCCGGCGCCGGCCGAGCTGGACCGCCACCGCGTACGCCACCACCAGGCTGAGGAACACCGGCCCGTACGGGTACCCGGCGACCAGGTACACCACGGTGACGGCGGTGGTGCCGACGGCGACCGCGGCCGGGTGGCGGCGGCGCAGCACCAGCAGGGCGGGCCCGGCCAGCAGCAGCAGGTAGCCGAGGGCGTCCAGCGGGGCCCGTTGCGGCTGGTGCCGGCCGGCGGCGACGGTGCCGGCCACCTGCACCACGGCGACCAGCACGGCGAGCGCCACCGGCAGGCCGGCCTTGGCCGCGCGGACCCAGGGGGGCTGCCAGGGCGGCTGCGGATCGCTCATGCCGTGAGGCTAGCCGGGCCGGGCCCGCCCGGTCGTCAGCCCGACGGGGTGGGCGCGGCTACTCCCGTCGTAGTACGCGCCCGGTCATCCCGCCGCCCGGGGGCGGGGGTCGAGCGGGATCGCCACCGCCGTACCGCTGACCCGGACCCGGGGGTCGCCGGCGCGCAGCCCCACCCGCAGGATGCCGGGGCGGCCGAGGTCGTCGCCCTGGTGGAGGGTGAGCTCCGCCTCCGTCAGGCCGTGCAGCTCGCGCAGGTACGCGCCGAAGGCCGCCGCCGCCGCGCCGGTGGCCGGGTCCTCCACCACGCCGCCGACCGGGAACGGGTCGCGGACGTCGAACTCCCGCTCGCCGGTGCGGTGCACCAGCTGGAGGGTGGTCAGGTCGAGCGCGGTCATCAGCGCGGCCAGCCGCTCGAAGTCGTAGGACAGGTCGGCCAGCCGGGCCCGGGTCGCGGCCGCCAGCACCAGGTGGCGGGCGCCTGCGTAGGCGATCCGCGGCGGCAGCAGCGGGTCGAGCTCCTCCTCCTGCCAGCCGAGCGCGGCCAGTGCCTCCGTCAGGTCCTGCGGCGCGACCGGTTCGACGTGCGGTTCGACGCTGGTCAGGGTAGCCGCCAGGGTGTCGCCGGGGCCCGGCTCGACCAGGACCGGCACCGGCCCGGCGAGGGTGTCGAACAGCAGCTCCCCCGCGCCGATCCGCTCGCCGAGCGCGACGGCGGCGGCCACCGTGGCGTGCCCGCAGAACGGCACCTCCGCCTTGGGGCTGAAGTAGCGCACCGCGAACCGGCGCCCGTCCCCCGCCACCGGCAGCAGGAAGGCGGTCTCGGAGTACCCGAGTTCGGCGGCGACGGCGAGCTGGGTGGCGTCGTCGAGGCCGGTGGCGTCCAGCACCACCCCGGCCGGGTTGCCACCGGCCGGGTCGGTGGTGAAGGCGGCGTAGCGGAGTACTTCGGCGGCGGCGGTGTAGTCGTCCATGGCGGCGCCAACGCCGGGACGGCGGACGGGATTCCCGTCCGCCGCCGTCGGTCGCGGCTCAGTGCAGCGCCGGTACGGGCTGCACCGCGGCGCGCTCGTCCGCCGCGGGCTCACCGGCGCGGCGCAGCAGCAGGGCCACCAGGGCCGCCGCCAGCAGGGTGACGGCCGCGCCGCCGAGCAGGGCCAGGTGCATGCCGTCGACGAAGGCGGCCCTGGCGTGCTCGGCCACCGGCGCGGGGGCGGTGGCGGCCGCGCCGAGCGAGGAGCGGAACCGGTCGGCGAGCCCGGCGGGCACCCCGGTCAGGTCGAGGTGGCTGCGGTAGGTGGCGCTGAGCACGCTGCCGAGCACGGCGATGCCGAGCGCGCCGCCGAGTTCCCTGGAGAGGTCGTTGACGGCGGAGCCGACGTTCTGCAGGGCCCGCGGCAGGGCGTCGGTGACGGCGGTGGTGGCCGGGGTCATGGCCAGCCCCATGCCGGCCCCGAGCGGCAGCAGCCCGGCCGCGACCAGGCCGTACGGGCTGGCGCCGTCGAGTGCGGAGAGCACGGTGAAGGCGGCGGCGATCAGCAGCAGCCCGAGCACCCAGGGGCCGCGGGCGCCGAACCGGGCGGTCAGCCGCGGGGAGAGCCGGGAGACCGGGACCATCGCGGCCGCCATCGGCAGCACGCTCACGGCGGCGACCAACGCGTTGTCGCCCCGGACCAGCTGCAGGTACTGCATCACCACGAAGATGAAGCCGAAGAAGGCGAAGAACTGGAGCATGATCGAGATCGAGCCGGCCGCGAACCGGCGGTTGCGGAACAGCCGCGGGTCCAGCAGCGGGTGACGCTGCCGCAGCTCCCAGCCGACGAAGCCGGCCAGCACCACGAGCCCGAGCCCGATGCCGCCGAGGGTGGCGGGATCGCCCCAACCGCGGCCGGGCGCCTCGATCACCGAGTACACCAGCGCGGCCAGCCCGGCCGCGACCAGCAGGGCGCCGCCGGTGTCGATCCGCGGGGCGCCGGGCTCGGCGGACTCCGGCACCACCAGCAGGGTGCCGACCAGCGCGACCGCGGCGAGCAGCACGTTCAGCAGGAACACCGAGCGCCAGGACCAGAACTCCAGCAGCGTGCCGGAGGCCAGCAGGCCGACCACCGCGCTGGCGCCGGCCACGGCCGCCCAGACGCTGACCGCCCTGGTCCGCTGGGCGCGCGGGAAGGTGCTGGTGATGGTCGACAGGGTGGCGGGCATCACCAGGGCGGCGCCGACGCCCAGCACGCCGCGCAGCACGATCAGGGCGTTCGGGTCGGTGGTCAGCGCGGCCAGCCCGGATCCGGCGCCGAACACCGCCAGCCCGACGAGCAGGGCGCGGCGGCGGCCGAAGCGGTCGCCGATCGCCCCGGCCGGCAGCAGCAGGGCGGCGAACACCAGGCTGTAGGCGTCGATGATCCAGGAGAGCTGGGTCTGGTCGGCGTGGGTCTCCCGGCCGAGGTCGGGCAGCGCGACGTTGAGCGAGGCCATCGCGGCGACCACGGCGCCCAGCGCGAGGCAGCTGACGAACAGGACGGCGCCGGGCCGGACCGGCCGGTCGGGGGCGGCGGCCGCGCGGCCGGGCGGCGGTGCGGCTGGCGTGACGGGCATGGCGGGCCTTCTTCCTGGCGTCCTGGCGGCGTCCGCCGGTCGGCTCCGGCGGCACGTGACCCAGGCTGGCGAGGAGGCGGCTAGCATTTCAACCGTGATGAATAAATCCCCGGGCCGCGGGCGGCGGGCCGGCAGTCCGGACACCAAGGCGCAGATCCTCGCGGTCGCGCACCGGCGCTTCCTGGTCGAGGGCTACCACGCGGTCACGCTGCGCTCGATCGCCGCCGAGGCGGGCGTGGACGTCGCGCTGGTCAGCTACCACTTCGGCGCCAAGAAGGGCCTGTTCGGAGCGGCCCTGGCGCTGGCCGCCAACCCGGCCGAGATCCTGGTCGCCACCCTGGAGGGCGATCCGGCGACCTTCCCGCAGCGCGCGCTGCGGGCCATGCTCACCGTCTGGGACGACCCGCAGGTGGCCGCCCCGCTGCGCGCCATGCTGGGCGGCGCGGCCCAGGACGAGGCGCTGGCGGTGCTGGTCGAGCAGGTGGTGGAGCGGGAGATGATCGACAAGGTGGCGGCCCGGATCGGCGGCCCGGACGCCCACCGCAGGGCGTGCGACTTCTGCACGGTGATGGCCGGCCTGATCGTCACCCGCTGCGTGCTGCACCTGCAACCGATCGCCGCGCAGCCGGTTGATGAAATCGTCCGGCACTGGACCCCGCCGCTGCGGTACGCCCTGCGGGGGCCGGCCGCTACCCGGCGTAGTGCCGGGCCTCGATGACGTTGCCGTCCGGGTCGCGGAAGTAGCAGGAGCGCGGGGCGAGGCCGCGGGCGCCGTACAGGTCGGCCTGGTCCGGGCCGACCGGGTGCCCGCCGGCGGCGAGCCGGGCGCGCAGCGCCTCGTACTCCTCGGCGTCCATCGCCAGGCACAGGTGGTTGACCGGGTGGCCGGCGCTGCCGGGTGCGCCGAGTGCGGCGTCCAGGCCCGGGGCGCTGCGGCGCGGGGTGAGGTCCACGATGGTGGCCGGGGTGATCCGGACGCTGACGAACGGCGCCTCGCCGCGCCGGTACTCGGCCAGCCGCAGCGGCTCCAGCCCGAGCACGTCCCGGTAGAACTCCGCCGACCGGACCGGGTCCGCCACCCAGAGCACCACGTGGTCGAGCTGGTACGCCATCACGTCTCCCGCCTCGCGCCGTCCGCCACGGGGCCGCCCGGCCCGCTCCGAGCGTACGCCGCGGGCACCGCCCCGGTCAGGCCGCGGCGGCCTGCGGGTCGTCCAGGTAGGGCTCCCAGGCGAGTTCGGCGGCGCCGACCAACCCGGCGTGCCGCACCAGCGCGGGGACGATCGGCACCCGGCCGCTGCGGCCCCACAGGCAGCGGTCGGCGACCACCGCGGCGAGCCGATCGGGAGCCGCGGCCAGCAGGTCCAGGTGCAGGCCGCTGAGCACGATCCGGTCCGGGTTGAGGATGTTGACCAGCCCGGCCAGGCCCAGTCCGAGCCGGTCCACCACGTGCTCCAGCGCGGCCCGGGCGGCCGGGCCGGCCGCGGCCGAGCGAGCCAGCTCGCGGGCCTGCGCCAGCACCGGCCGGGCCGGGTCAGGGGTACGGCCGGCCGCCGCGAGCAGGGCCTCCGGGTCGGTCTCCGCGTTGAGGCAGCCGCGGTTGCCGCAGGCGCACCGGCGACCTTGCGGATCGACCGTCAGGTGGCCGACCTCCAGGGCGAGTCCGGCGCTGCCGGTGTGCAGCCGGCCGTCGATCACCAGCGCCCCGCCGACGCCGCGGTGGCCGGAGGTGACCAGCAGCAGGTGGCGGGCCTCGCGTCCGGCGCCGTGCCGGTGCTCGGCGAGGGCGGCCAGGTTGGCGTCGTTGGCGACGGCGCTGGGCAGCCCCGGGCGGGCCCGCGGGCCGAAGTCGACCCGCGCCACCTCGGCCGCGAACAGGTCGGCGACCGGGGTGCCGCTCGGCCAGGCGAAGTGCAGCGCGGCGAGCGCCGTGCCGTCCGGCTCGGTGACCGGGTTGGGCAGCGCGAGCGCGATGCCCAGGCAGCGCCGCTCGCTCTCGGCGGCCAGCCGGGCCCCGGTCTGCGCGACCGCCCGCAGCAGTCGCACCGGGTCGGTCGCGGCGGGCAGCGGCAGGTGGACCGGGTCGAGCAGGCGCCCGCCGAGGCCGGCCAGGGACACGCTGACCCCGTCGGCGTGCAGCTGGGCGGCGACCACCAGCGGGCCGTCCGGGTCGACGGCCAGCCGGTGCGAGGGCCGGCCCCGGCCGCCGCCGGCCGGCCTGGAGTCGATGGTGATCAGGCCGAGCGCCTCCAGCTCGGCGCTGACGGCGCCGGCGGTGGCCCGGGTCACCTCCAGGCGGCCGGTGAGCGCCGAGCGGGTGGGGGCCTGCCCGGTGTGGACCAGGCGCAGCGCCGGGCCGAGCAGGGTGCGTCCCCGGTCGGGGACGGGGCGGCGCCGGGGGTCGGGCGCGGCGGGCGGGCTTGTCGGTGAGTGCTGCACTCCCCTATTCTGACTTTGTGCCGCCAATAAACAAAACCACCGCCCCGTCCCGCACCCACGACCACCCGATCGGCCGCACCCCGAAGGCCCCCGACACCGCGGCGCCGGCGCCCGCGACCTGGTCCGCCGCCCGCCTCGCCCTCACCGCCTTCTTCGCCGTCGACGGCTTCCTGTTCGCCGCCTGGGTGGTCCGGATCCCGGACGTCCGCGCCCAGGTGGCGGCCTCGCACAGCGCGCTCGGCCTCGCCCTGCTGTGCGTGTCGGCCGGCGCGGTCGTCACCATGCCGCTGGTCGGCCGGCTCTGCCTGCGGTACGGCAGCCGGCCGGTGACCGTCGGCTCGCTCACCCTGCTCGCGCTCGCGGTGCCGCTGCCGGCGCACACCCACTCGGTCGCCACCCTGGGCGCCGTCCTGCTGCTGTTCGGCGCGGGCTACGGCGCCGCCAACGTCGCCATGAACAGCGCCGCCGTCGACCTGGTGGCCGAGCTGCGCCGGCCCGTGATGCCGAGCTTCCACGCCGGGTACAGCCTCGGCGGCCTGCTCGGCGCGGCGGTCGGCGGACTGCTGGCCGGCACCCTCAGCGCCGCCTGGGCGCTGGCCCTCGGCGGCCTGCTCGGCCTCGCCGTCAGCGCCGCCGCGGGCACCGTCCTGCTGCGCGCCCCCGGCGGGCGGCCGGCCCCCACCGGAGCGCCGCGCCCCCGCGCGACCGGCGGCGCCGCCCCGCGGCACGCCCGGCTGCTGGTGCTGCTGCTCGGCCTGACCGCACTGTGCACCGCGTACGGCGAGGGCGCGCTGGCCGACTGGGCGACCCTGCACCTGACCGACGACGTGCACGCGGGCGCCGGGCTCGCGGCGGCCGGCTACGCCACGTACGCGCTGGCGATGACCACCGGGCGGGTCGGCGGCACCTGGCTGTCCGTGCGGCTCGGCCAGCGCCGGCTGATGCTGCTCGGCGGACTGACCGCGGGACTGGGCATGGTGGTGGCCGCGTCCGTCCCGTCGGTGCTGGCGGTGCTCGGCGGGTTCGTGCTGGTCGGCCTGGGGCTGGCCAACCTCTTCCCGCTCGCCATCGCCGAGGCCGGGGCGGCCGGCGGCCCGCAGGGCGTGGCCACCGCCTCGACGCTCGGCTACGCCGGCATGCTGATCGGCCCGCCGGTGATCGGCTTCCTGGCCGACGCCAGCAGCCTGCCGACCGCGCTGCTGACGGTGGCGGCCACCTCCGTGCTGGCCGGACTGCTCGCGCTGGCCGTCGGCACGGGCCGCCGGAGCGCCTCGCGCGGGGCCGCGGACACGCTCCGCGACACACCGGCAGCCTGACGGGCCGAACGGCACCGCGCCAGGAGGATGGTTCCGCCCGGTCCCGGCAGCAGCGGGCTGCGACGGGCGCGTGCGCGGGGCGCACGCGGTGGCGGCGAAGGAGAAAGACGTACCGATGGCAACAGGCACCGTGAAGTGGTTCAACGCCGACAAGGGGTTCGGTTTCATCCAGCAGGACGACGGCGGCCCGGACGTGTTCGTCCACTTCTCGGCCATCCAGACGACCGGCTTCAAGTCGCTGGAGGAGGGCAACCGGGTGGAGTACTCCGTCACCCAGGGGCCGAAGGGGCCGCAGGCCGAGCAGGTCTTCCCGGTCGGCTGACACCCGGACCACCGCGTCCCGTCCCGCAGCGCGCGGGACGGGACGTTCGCGTTCCCGGGCGGCGGTGACGGACGGCCGGCCACCGGCCGCGGGTGGCGCGGGCGCCGGGGCCGGGGCCGCCGGCCGGGCCGGGCGTGGCAGGATGCGGCGCAGGGACGACGGGCAGGAACCACGGGCAGGCGCCCACGAGCAGGGACGGACCGGGCGGATGGCGATCGAGGTACTGCGGGCGGACGGGCGGGCGGCCACCCGCTGGCTGAACGGCGGCGGCGTGACCCGGGAGGTGGCCGGAGCGCCGGCCGGCTCCGGGCTGACCGACTTCGCCTGGCGGGTGAGCCTCGCGGACGTCGCCCAGGGCGGGCCGTTCTCCCGCTTCGAGGGCGTCGACCGGGTGATCACCGTGGTGGAGGGCGCCGGGATGGCGTTGACGGTGGACGGCACCGAGCACCGGATCGCGGAACCGTTCCGGCCGTTCGCGTTCGCCGGCGAGGCCGGGACCGACTGCCGGCTGCTGGCCGGACCGGTGGTCGACTTCAATGTGATGACCCGCCGGGGCCGGGCCTCGGCCGAGGTCGAGATCACCGACTTCCAGCGCGAACTGCGCGTGCCCGAGGGCGCCGAGCTGCTGCTGGTCTGCCTGGCCGGCGGCGCCGCGCTGGGCGCCGCCGACCTACGGCTGGAACGCTTCGACGCGGCCCTGCTGCCCGCCGGCACCGAGGACCTGCTCCGGGTGGACGGCGTGGCCGCCCTGGTGACGCTCCGCCGGGTCGGCTAGGTCTTCTCTTTCGGGTCTTGTCGGATCAGCGCGCGGCGGTGGGCGCCCGGCTGGGCGTGCCGGCGGAACGTCCTCGTGCTGGGTGCACTTGGGCGTTTCGCCGGTGCGTCCAGGCGAGGCTGGATGCCTGGGGGTACCTCCCGGCCGGAGGCTGGGGGAGCGTCGTGCGCCCGGCAAGATCCGAGAGAGAGGACCTGCCCCCCGGGGCCGGGGGCGACGGTCCGTTCAGCAGGGTGCCGGCCGAGGCCGGCGCAGGGAGGAGTGCGGCAGGTGCGGGTACTGGTGACGGGGGCCTTCGGGTTCGTCGGCGGGGCCGTGGTGCGGCAGTTGGCCGCGGCCGGCCATCAGGTGTGGGCGTTCGGGCGCCACGTGCGGGGTGCGCTGCCGGTGGACCGGGTCTGGACCGGCGACATCCGGGACAGCTCGGCGCTGGAACCGGCCCTGGACGGCGTCGACGCGGTCTGCCACCTGGCCGCGCTCACCCGCAGCCGGGAGTCGCTCGGCCGGCCCGAGGCGCACTGGGAGGTCAACCACGGCGGCATGGCCGCCCTGCTGGACGCGCTCGCCGCCCGACCGGGCCGCGCCCGGGTGGTGTTCGGCTCGACGGCGGCGGTCTACGGCGCACCCGAGCGCCAGCCGATCGACGAGCGGGCCGCGCCGGCGCCCGGGAACCCGTACGGCGCCTCCAAGCTGGCGGCCGAGGAGCTGCTGCACGAGCGGTCCGCCGCGGGCGGGCCGAGCGCGGTGGTGCTGCGCTGCTTCAACGCCGCCGGCACCGGGGACGTGGACGAGGCCCGGATCATCCCCAAGGCGCTGGCCGTGGCCGCCGGGCGCCACCCCTTCCTGGAGCTGAACGGCGACGGCAGCGTGGTCCGGGACTTCGTCCACGTCGAGGACGTGGCGCGGGCGTACCTGCTGGCGCTGGAGGCCGCGCCGGCGGGGCGGACGTACAACGTCGGGGCGACGCCGGCCAGCATGCGGGAGATCATCGCGACCGTCGAACGGGTGACCGGCCGGCCGGTGCCCGTGGAGCACCGCCCGGCCCAGCCGGAGGCGCCGCGGCTGGTCGCCGACACCGCGCTGATCCGCCGCGAGCTCGGCTGGCGGCCGGAGCGCTCCGACCTCGGCCAACTGATCTCCGACGCCTGGACATCGACCTCCTGACGACCGATCAGGAGCCGGCCCGCCTATGATCGGCCCGGGGCTCCGCGCCGCCGCGGGGCCCTCCCGCGACCGGTCAGCGCCGCCCGCCGGTCCGAAGGAGACCCCGTGCCCGAGCAGGCCGAGACCCTGTACCAGGCCGTCGGCGGCGCCGACGCCCTGAGCCGGCTGAGCCGGACCTTCTACGCACTCGTGCTGGCCGACCCGGTGCTGGCGCCGGTGTTCGCCGACTTCACCCCGACCCACATCGAGCACGTCGCCGTCTGGCTGGCCGAGGTGTTCGGCGGCCCGGACCGCTTCACCACCGAACTCGGCGGCCACCAGGCCCTGCTGGTCGTCCACCAGGGCCTGGCCATCACCGAGCAGCAGCGGCTGCGGTGGATGGAGCTGATGACCACCGCGGTCGAGCGGGAACTGCCGCCGGACGAGCTGCTGCGCCGACGCGTGATGGAGTACTTCGACTGGGGCACCCGGATCGCCCGCGACGTCTCCGCCGAGCCGGTCGGCCAGGACCTCGGCTCCCCGGGTCCGACCCCGCGCTGGGGCTGGCACGGCCTGGAGTGAGGCACCGCCCGCGGCCTACTCGGGGATGTGCAGGTCCCAGCCGACCAGCGCGCGCAGCTGCTCGGCGGTGACGCCCTCCGGGAGCGGCCGCGGGGCGTCGTGGCGGATCGGCGGCTGCCAGCCCTCGGCCGGCGTCCAGGAGCGGACCACCCGGGCCGGGGCGCCGGCGACCACGCTGTGGTCGGGGATCTCGCCGCGCACCACCGCGTTGGCGGCGACCACCACGTTGCGGCCGATCCGGGCCCCGGGCAGGATCACCGCGCCGGTGCCGATCCAGGAGCCGGCCCCGATCTCCACCGGCTCGTTGCGCGGCCACTGCTTGCCGATCGGCAGCTCGGTGTCGCGGTACTCGTGCGCCTGGTCGGTGATGTAGACGCCCGGGCCGGTCCAGACGTTGTCGCCGAGCACGATCGACTGGTGCCCGACCAGGTGGCTGCCGCGGCCGATCACGCAGCCGCCGCCGATCCGTACGATCGGCTCCGGCCCCAGGTCCAGCCCCGGCAGGAAGCCCGCCGAGATGGTGACCCGCTCGCCGATGATGCAGAACGGCCCGATCGCGATCGACTGCTCGTTGAAGACCGTGCCCAGCGGGAAGGCCAGCTTGCTGCCGTCGCCCAGCTCGCCGAACCGGTACGGCCCGGGCTGCTGGTTGGAGACCGCGCCGACCTCCTGCACCCAGCGCCACCCGCGGTGCACCAGCCGCCCCGCGGCCCGCCGGCCTCGCGAGCGGGCAGCGGTCAGGAGCGAACGGGTGATCGACATGTCGCCACCGTATCCGCCGGCCGCCCCCGGGCGGACGGTGGAGGGATCAACATCACACCGTCCGGCTGGCAGACTGCACCCGTGAAGATCTCCGAGCACCTCGACGCCCTGCGCCGGGACGGCGCCCTGCTGGCCGGCGTGGCCGAGCACACCGACCCCGGCGCCCCGGTCCCCACCTGTCCCGACTGGCGCCTGCGCGACCTCGTCGTCCACACCGGCCAGGTGCACCGCTGGGCCACCGCGCACGTCCGCGACGGGCTGCGCCACCCGCTGGACGAGGCCGGTACGCAGGCCGCCTGGGGCCCGGCCCCGGCCGACCACGAGCTGGCCGCCTGGTTCCGGGACGGGCACACCGCCCTGCTGGACGCCTTCGACCGGGCGCCCGAGGACCTGGACTGCTGGACCTTCCTGCCCGCCCCGTCGCCGCTCGCCTTCTGGGCGCGGCGCCAGGCCCACGAGACCGCCGTCCACCGGGCGGACGCCGAGTACGCCGCCGGGCCGACCGCCACCCCGGCCGGCCCCGAGTTCGCCGAGGACGGCCTCGCCGAGCTGCTGACCGACTTCGTGACCCGCCCGTTCGGCCGGCTGCGCAGCGAGCGGCCGCGCCGCCTGCTGGTCCGGCCCACCGACCGGCCCGCCTCCTGGGTGCTGACGATCAGCCAGGAGCCGGTGGCCACGGTCGAGGCCGACGGGCCGGCCGACTGCACGGTGGCCGGGCCCGCGAGCGACCTCTACCTGCTGCTGTGGAACCGGCTGCCGGCCGACCGGCTCCAGGTGACCGGCGACCGCTCGCTGCTCGACCTGTGGCGGCGCGACTCCGCGATCAGCTGGAGCTGACGGCTCACTCGGCCCACGGGGCCGGGCGGCGCTCCAGGAACGCCCGCATGCCCTGCTGCGCCTCGGCCGAGCCGAACAGCCGCGCGGACTGGCCGACCCGCTCCTCCGCGTCCCGCTCGAAGGAGGCCACCACCTCGGCGTTGGCCAGCCGCTTCGACTCGGCGAGCCCCTGGGGCGAGCCGAGCCGGACGGCCTCCAGCACCGACTTCAGGGCCGCCTGCGGGTCCTCGGCCGCCTCGGTGATCAGGCCGATCCGGGCCGCCTCGGCGGCGTGGAAGGTCTCACCGGTCAGGTAGTAGCGGGAGGCCGCCCGCGGGTCCAGCTTGGGGCGCAGCGGGAGCGAGATCACCGCGGGCGCCAGGCCGAGCCGGACCTCGGTGAACGCGAAGGTGGAGGCGGGCCCGGCGATCGCCAGGTCCGCCGCCCCGAGCAGGCCGAGGCCGCCGGCCCGGACGTGGCCGTCGACCACGGCGATCACCGGCTTCGGGCAGTCGACGATCGCGCGCTGGAGGTCGACCAGGCCGCGCGGGCCGACCGTCGGGTCGTCGCCGGTGGCCTCGGAGAGGTCGGCGCCCGCGCAGAACACCTTGCCGGTGTGGCCGAGCACCACGGCCCGCACCGCGGGGTCGGCGGCCGCGTCCGCCAGCCCCCGGGTCAGTTCGGCCATCAGCCGGGTGGAGAGCGCGTTGCGGTTGTGCGGGGAGTCCAGCTCCAGGGTGGTGACGGCATCGGCGGTGGTGATGCGGACGAAGGGTGCTTCGCGGGTCATCGCGGCTGCCTGCTTTCCGGCTGAGGGTGGGTCGGACGGTGGTGACTCTCGCACGAGCGGGTCGCCCCGGGCCAGGGTGGAGCGGAAAACGGCTGGTCGGCGGCGGGTCGGCTGCGGGAGCATCGGGCGATGACCGATCGACTGCTGCTGCTCGCGCCCCGGATCAACGAGACCGGCCTGCAGCTGCTCACCGCCGCCCGGCGGCGCGGCCTGCGCGCGCACTCCGCCACCCGCTGGGCGGTCCCCGAGGAACTGTCGGCCCTCCGCCCGGCCCACCTGTACGGCGGCCCGCTGTTCGCCGACACGGTCGGCCGGGAGCTGGGCATCGGGGCGCTGGAGGACCCGGCCGGCTGGCTGCCCGCGCTGCCGTACGGGCTGACCGGGCGCCGGGTCGAGTGCACGACGCTCGCCGAGGCCCGCCGGCTGCGCCGCCCCGCGTTCGTCAAGCCGCCCAACGACAAGCTGTTCCCGGCCCGGATCTACCCGGACGGCACCGGCCTGCCGGGCCCGGACGCGCTGGCGGACGACTTCCCGGTGCTGGTCAGCGACATCGTCACGTTCGAGCGGGAGTACCGGCTGTTCGTCCTGGACGGCGAGGTGCGGGCGGCCAGCCGCTACGCGGTCGACGGCCGGCTGGACGTGGCGCCGCTCGACCTGGACCCGTACCGGGCCGTGGTGCCGGCCTTCGCCGCCGAGGTGCTGGCCTGCGGCGGCCTGCCGAGCGCCGTCACCCTCGACGTCGGCCTGCTGGCGGGCGGCAACTGGGCCGTGGTCGAGGCCAACCCGGCCTGGGCCAGCGGCGGTTACGCGTGCGACCCGGAGCGCGTGCTCGACGTGGTGCTGCGCGCGGCGGGCCCGCTGGACGCGGTCGCCGCACCCGACCTGCCGTACTGCCGGCCCCCGGTCACCGTGCTGCGCTGACGCCCGCCGGCGCCGCGCCCGAGTCCTTGCACCGCCGCCGATCAGAGGTCCTCGGGCGGGGCTCCCGGCCGGACGCACCTGGGCTTGCCAGGGCCGTCCCGGGTCGGCCCCGGCCGTGACTCTCCCGGCCGGTGGCCGGCCGCCACCTCGCCGGGCGTGTCCGACCGACGCTGTCGGACCGGCCGCCCTACCCCTCGGCCGGAGTCCCGCCCCCCGGCCTCGCGTACCTGGGCTTGCCCGGCCCGTCCCCGCGTCGGCCCCGACCCTGACTCCCCCGGCCGGTGGCCGTCCGTCACCTCGCTGGGCATGTCCGGCCGACGGTGACCGACCGGCGCCCGACCCCTCGGCCGAAGTCCCGTCCCTCCCCCGGCCGTCCCGGGTCGGCCCCGGCCGGAGGCCGCCGGACGCCCGGCAGGATCCCCGCCGGACGGCGCTACGCGGCGAGGGCCGGTTCGGCGCGGCGGCCCGCCCAGCGGACGGTCGGGCCCATGGCCAGCGCGCCCGCCGTGAACAGCGCGGCGAGGATGAGCCAGCCGGCCAGGCCGTGGCCGATCACCAGCCAGGTGACCAGGGCCGGGCCGAGCATCAGGGCGACGGCCTGGCCGGTGTTGAGGACGCCCTGGTAGGCGCCGTGGGCGCCGTCGGCCGCCAGGTCGTAGCCGAGCGACCAGGTGCCGGCCTGGCCGAGCACCTCGCCGAGCGCCTGCAGGCCGACGCCCGCCACCACCAGCAGCGCGGCGGCGGCCGCGGGCACCGCGTGGGCGAGCGCCAGCACCCCGCAGGAGCAGGCCGTGAGCAGCCCGCCGCGGCGGAACGCCCGGGCGGCCGCCGAGGGCCGGTCGACACCGCGGGCGGCGCGTACCTGGAGGGCGATCACCAGCGCGGTGTTGACCAGCATCGAGCCGGCGACCATCGCGCGCGGCGCCTCGGTCTGCTGGACGACCCACAGCGGCACCCCGACCTCCAGCATCGCGAACTGCAGGGTGAGCACGCCGTTCAGCGCGCTGACGGCCAGGAACGGCAGGTTGCGCAGCGCCGGGTTGGGGCCGGCGGGCCCGGCCGGACCGCCCTCGGCGGTGGCCCGGGGGCGGTCCGGGACCAGGACCGCGAACAGGACCGCGACCACGGCGAACGAGGCCGAGTCGGTGATCAGCGCGGCCAGGTAGGCGTCCCGGGTGTCGGCCTGCAGGACGAGGGCGGCGAGGCAGGCCCCGACGGCGATCCCGACGTTGGTGACCGAGCGCAGGTAGGCCCGGGAGGCGACCCGGTCGGCGGGCGGCAGCACCTCGGCGTACAGGGCGGCGCGCACCGCGTTGGCACCGCGGTCGGCGGCGGCGACCACGCAGGCCAGCGGGACGAACTGGGCGTAGCCGTGGATGGTCGCGTACCCGGCGGTGCCGAGCGCCTGGACGCAGACCAGGGCGATCAGCACCGGTCGGGCGCCCCACCGGTCGGCGGCCCGGCCGGCGGGCACGCCGGCGAGGACCCCGCAGAGGCCGGCCGCGGTGAGGCCGAGGCCGACCTGCGCGGCGCCGAACCCGAGCATCCGGGTGAACCACAACACACCGAGGGTCATCGACAGGCCGCTGCCGACGGTGTTCACGAGGACGATCGCGCTGAGCCGGCGGACCAGCGGATCGGGGTGCAGCAGGCGGGCGGGCAGGGCGAGGAGGCCGGTCGGGCCGGTGTTGCTGGTGCTCATGGCATGATCAGAGCGCAGCGTGGGCGGCCGGAACAGCGATTTAGCCCCGGTCTGAAACCTGGGGGGGGTCGTGTGCACCGTTTCCGGCTCGGCCTGGCCGATCTGGCCGACGCCTCCTTCGCCTGCTCCCCGCTCCAGGAGGCGGTGCTGAGCCTGCAGATGTGGACCAGGCCGGAGCGCCATCCCCGTCAGCGGCCCTGGTTCGAGGAGATGCGCCCGGCCTTCGAGCGCCTGGACGGCACGCTGCTGCGCTCACTGGTCGCCGACAACGGGTACGTGCCGGACTTCCTCACCCCGCGCCCGGCGGTGCCGTTCCCGGACGTCCGGGCGGAGCTGGCCGAGGTGCGGGCCCTGCCGCCCGGGGAGCTGGCCGGCCAGCTGGCCCGGACCTTCGCCCCGGGGAACCTGCCCGTTCCCGGGCCGCTGGCCGCCGGCCTGGCCGATCCGGCCCGGCTGCTCGGGCGGATCGCCGACGAGCTGGCGGCGTACTGGGAGGAGTGCCTGCGCCCGGCCTGGTGGCCGCAGGCCCGTTCGGTGCTGCACGCCGACATCGTGCACCGCTCCCGGGTGCTGGCGGAGCGCGGCGCGGCGGCGGTCTTCCGGGACCTGGACGGCCGCCTGCTCTGGGAGGAGGGGGTGCTGACCATCCGCCGGAGCTGCCGGCACGGCGACGTGGAGGTCGAGGTGGGGCGGCGCGGCCTGGTCTTCCTGCCGACCTGTTTCGCCCGCGGCGCGATCACCTCGATCAGCGACCACCACCCGCCGGCCATCACCTACCCGGCCCGCGGGCTGGCCACCCTGGGCGGCCCGGTGCGGCCGCCGTCCGTACCGCAGGCGCTGGAACTGCTGGTCGGCGGCCCGAAGGCGCGGCTGCTGGCGCTGCTGGCGGAGCCGTGTTCGACCACCGAGCTGGCCCGCCGGCTCGGCGTCACCCCGGGCGCGGTCAGCCAGCACCTGGCGGTGCTGTCGGCCACCCGGCTGGTGACCCGGGCCCGGCACGGCCGGATGGTGCTGTACGCGCGCAGCCCGCTCGGCGACCGGCTGTGCGAATGACCTGCTGAACATCAACTCCGTTGCCCTGACGCCCTGTTGACGATGTGGTCCAGACCACCTACGGTGTGCTTGGCTCCCCGGCACCCCTGTACGGAATCCCCCACACCACACAGGGAGTACCGATGCTCGTCCGGTTGAGGCACCGCGCCAGAGGCAGGGTCCTGGCCCTGCTGGCTTCGCTCGTCCTACCGCTCGCCCTGCTCGCCGCCACCCCCGCGCACGCGGCGGGGAAGCTCACCGCCGCCTTCACCAGCGCCGACAACGGCTCCTGGTGGAAGGGCACCTTCGTGGTGCGCAACGACAACGCGGCCGCCGTCACCGGCTGGACGCTGGAGTTCGACCTGCCCGCCGGGGTCACCCTCGCCAGCAGCTACAACGGCACCGCGACGGTCAGCGGCCGCCACGTCACCGCCGTCAACGCCTACTACAACGCGACCGTGCAGCCGCACGCCAGCACCGAGCCGTACAGCTTCTGGTTCGTGGCCACCGGCCCGATCGCGACGCCCGCCAACTGCCGGATCAACGGCGACAAGTGCGACGGCAGCGCGGACCTGCCGCCCGGCGCGCCCGGCACGCCGCAGCTGACCGGCGCCACCGCGCACACCCTGGCGCTGAGCTGGCCGGCCGCCACCCCCGGCGACTTCCCGGTCGCCTCCTACGAGGTGCTCTCCGGCGCCACCGTGCTGGCCACCTCCGCCACCACCGCGGTCACCGTCACCGGCCTGACCCCGGCGACCGCCTACAGCCTGGCGGTCCGGGCCAGGGACAGCCGGGGCAACCCCGGCCCCACCGGCCCCGTGCTCGCCGCCCGCACGGTCGACCCGGCCACCGACCCGACACCGCCGACCGCCCCCGGCGCGCTCCGCTCCACCGCCGTCACCAGCAACAGCGTCACGCTGGCGTGGAACCCCGCCACCGACAACCAGGGCGTGGCCGCCTACGACCTCTACCAGGACGGCGCCCTGGTGCAGACCGTCACCGGCACCGCCGCGACCGCCACCGGCCTGTCCCCCGCGACCGCGTACACCTTCACGGTCCGGGCCCGGGACGCCGCCGACAACGCCTCCCCCGCCTCCGCGCCGCTCACCGTCACCACCGGCGACCTGGCCGGGGCCGGCAAGTACACCCGGGTCGGCTACTTCGCCCAGTGGGGCATCTACGGCCGCCAGTACTTCGTCAAGAACCTCGACACCTCGGGCAGCGCGGCCAAGCTGGACGTGATCAACTACGCCTTCGAGAACATCGACCCGGTCAACCTGACCTGCCTGGCCGGCGTCACCAAGGGCACCACCGCCGACCCGCAGGACCCGGACCAGGGGACGGGAGCGGGCGACGCGGACGCCGACTACGCCCGGCCGTTCAGCGCCGCCCAGTCCGTGGACGGGGTGGCCGACGACGGCTGGGGCAAGCTGCGCGGCAACTTCAACCAGCTGAAGAAGCTCAAGGCCAAGTACCCCGACCTCAAGGTGGTGGTCTCGCTCGGCGGCTGGACCTACTCCAAGTACTTCTCCGACGCTGCGGCCACCGACGCCTCCCGGCAGAAGTTCGTCAAGTCCTGCGTGGACACCTGGATCAAGGGCAACCTGCCCGCGTACGGCGGCGCCGGCGGCGACGGGGTGGCCGCCGGGATCTTCGACGGGATCGACCTCGACTGGGAGTGGCCCGGCTCCCCCGACGGGCACGCCGGCAACCACTGGTCGGCGAACGACAAGGACAACCTGACCCTGCTGCTGGCCGAGTTCCGCCGCCAGCTCGACGCCCTCGGCGGCCCGCACAAGCTGCTCACCGCGTTCACCCCGGCCGACCCGACCAAGATCGGCCAGGGCTGGGACCTCTCGAAGATCTTCAAGTCGCTGGACGTGGCCAACATCCAGGGCTACGACTTCCACGGCGCCGGCAGCGACAACTCCTGGGAGCCGAACCGCACCGGCCACCAGGCCAACCTCTACACCGACGCCCAGGACCCGTACGGCTTCCACTTCAGCGTCGACGGCGCCGTGCAGACCTACCTGGGCGCCGGGGTCAACCCGCGCAAGCTCACCATCGGCTTCCCGTTCTACGGCCGCGGCTGGCAGGGCGTCACCGACGGCGGTGCGAGCGGCGAGTGGCAGGCGGCCACGGGCGCGGCACCGGGCCAGTTCGCCGAGGAGGCGGGTACCCGCGGCTACCAGAACCTGATCACCGGCGTGCCCAACCTCACCGTCCACCACGACACCCAGTCGGTCTCGACCTACGCCTACACCGGCGCCGGCGGGCAGTGGTGGACCTTCGACGACCCGTGGGCGATCGGCCAGAAGACCGCCTACCTGAAGTCGAAGAACCTGCTCGGCGCGATGATCTGGGAGATGTCGGGCGACACCCCGACCGGGACCCTGATCTCCGCGCTCGACACCGGCCTCAAGTAGCCGGTCGACCGCCGGGCGGGGTGTGCCGGTCACCCGACACCCCGCCCGGCGGCCGGCTCAGCAGTCGGCTCGGCCGCCGGCTCAGCGGCCGGCGATCGAGGCCAGCTTCCGGGCGGCCCGGTGGTCGCGCATCACCTCGGCGAAGGTGGTGTGCCCCTGGGTCGCCCGGGCGAACGCCCGCCAGGCGGCACCGATCAGGCAGACCGCCGCGTGGAAGACCTCCGGACGGCGCTCGAAGGCCGCCAGCATCACCTTCCCCGCGCGCATCTCCACGCCCAGTCCTGCCTTGATCGCGAAGGCGTAGTTGAGCCCCTGGCGCCGCACGTCCGCGCCGCCCTCCGCCTCGGCCACCTTGACCGCCCACTCGCCCGCCAGCCGGCCCGAGCGCAGCGCGTACGAGATGCCCTCGCGGGTCCACGGCTCCAGCAGGCCGGCGGCGTCACCGGCCACCAGCACCCGGCCGCGGGACAGCGGCGAGTCCTCGGCCCGGCAGCGGGTCAGGTGGCCGGACTCGACGCTCGGGGTGAACCCTGACAGGCCCAGCCGGCGGATGTAGTCGGCGAGGTACTCCTTGGTCCGCTCGCCGTCGCCGCGGGCGGAGATCACACCGACCGTCAGGGTGCCGGAGTCGGTCTTCGGGAACACCCAGCCGTACGAACCCGGCAGCGGCCCCCAGTCCAGGTGGATCCGGCCGGCCCAGGCCCGGGACACCGACTCCGGGACCGGGATCTCGGCCTCCAGGCCCAGGTCGATCTGGTCGAAGTCGACCCCGACGTGACGGCCGATCCGGCTGGCCGAGCCGTCCGCGCCGACCACCGAGCGGGCCTCCACCCGGCGCCCGTCCGCCGTGGTGACGACCACCGTGCGGCCGTCCTCGGCGCCCTGCTCGACACCGGTGACCGTGACACCGGTGACCAGCACCGCGCCGGCCTGCTCGGCGGACTGGGTCAGCCGCAGGTCGAACTCGTCCCGGTTGACCAGCCCGAAGAGCATCCGGCGGGAGCGGCGGGTGCGGGTGTACCGGCCGTCCAGCGCGAAGGTGACGGCGTGGATGCGGTCCTGGAGCGGCAGCTTGAAGTCCGCCGGGAGGTTGTCCCGGGAGAAACCGATGATGCCGCCGCCGCAGGTCTTGTAGCGGGGGTGCTCGGCCTTGTCGAGCAGCAGCACCCGCCGCCCCTGCGTGGCGGCGGCGTACGCGGCGGAGGAGCCCGCCGGGCCCGCTCCGACCACCACCACGTCCCAGACGCCGGCCAGCGGGTCCGGCCCGGCCTCCTCGGGGTCGACCGCCGCCCCGGCCGCCGGAACGGCCTCGGGAAGGGTCGCGGAATCGGGGTCGGAGTCGGTGAAGTCCATCGGATCCTGGCCAAGCGAGCTACCGGTATCTGTCACGTCGGCCAATGGTAGACGCCCCGGCCGCCACGGCTCGCGGCGGCGGCGCCACCAGGCCTTTCGAGCCGCTCCGCTGACGCCCCCTACGCTCCCCGCACACCCGCCCGCCGCAGCAGCAGCGACCACCCCGCCAGACCCACCGCCGCCCCCGCCCCGGCGCCGAAGCAGAACTCGTCGACCGGCGGGCGCTGACGCCGCGCCAGCCGGTGCGCCGCCCCGGCGGCCGCCGCCGCTGCCACCACCCACCGCGCCGCGCCGGGCCCCGGCCGCGCGCCGGCAGCCGGGGCGGCCACCACGCGCAGGCGCGGGGCCAGCACCGCCAGCCCGGCCAGCGAGCTGCCGTACTGCAGCGCCCGGTACACCGGTACGCCCGCGACCGTCCGCCCGAGCACCGGCAGCGCCCGCACGCCGGCCCGGCCCCGGTGGGTGAAGGAGTCCCAGCACAGATGGCTCGCGGCGCCGACGGCGGCCGAGACCGCGAACCGGACCGGCCCGCCCGCGGGACGGCCCGCCGCGCTCCCGGACACCCACCCCGCCCGCCCCGGCAGCAGCTCGGCCACCGCCGGCCGCCACAGCCCCCGCCAGAGCGCCACCGAGACCGCCGCCAGCGCCACGTCCAGCGTCGGCACCGCCCACCACCGGTGCGCGACATCGCCGTACCGGTGGACCCCGGGCAGCAGCGAATCCGCGAAGAACGGCAGGTCAGGCGCCATCGACCCGGCCACCAAGCCCGCCGCGACCAGCGGCCCGCGGGCCCGGGCACCGTCCAGCAGCGCGAGCACGGCGGCCGGGTGGCTGAAGGTGAACGGCATGTGTCCATCCTGCCCCTCGCCCAGGCGGCCGCATCCGCTGTCGGTGGTGCTCGCTACGCTGCGGCCATGACCTCCTACCACCGGCGCTACGCCGCGGGCGAGCACGAAGCCGTCTGGGCGGAGCTGCGCGCGCTCGGGCCGGTGGGCGACCCGCTGCGCGAGGACGTGGCGGCGGTCGCCGAGCTGACCATGCACCGGGCCGAGCGGCACCTCGACCGGATCGAGGAGCAGCTGGCCGGGCTCGGCTTCGCCGCCGCCTGGCAGGTCCGCGAGCGGCCCACCCTCGAGTGCCTGGCCGACCTCGACCGGCTCGCCGCGGCGATCGGCCCGCTGCCGGCCGCGTACGAGGCCGGGCTGCGGGTGCTCGGCGGGGTCTCCTTCGTCGGCGACTGCCCCGCCCTCGGGCTCGGCCACCGCCGGCCCGCCGGCGCACCCGTCTACCCCGATCCGCTCTGGCTGCCGTCGGTGCCGTCGCTGCGCGAGGAGTGGGACGACTACCGGGCGGACACCGCGGAGTACCCGGACCTCGCCGCCGACGGCTTCTACCAGGGCGCGCCGGACGAGCCGCACCAGGCCAAGGTCAGCGGCGCCAGCTTCGACCTGGCCCTGCCGGACGGCTGCGCCGATCCGGTGGTGGACGGGGTCCACGGGCGGCCGGGGATCACCCTGGTCCAGTACCTGCGCACCTCCGTCGCCTGGGGCGGCTTCCCCGGCTGGTCCTTCGCCCCGCCCCGGGCGGTGCCGCCCGCGCTGGCCGCGCTCCGGGCCCACCCGGATTTCTGAGCCGGGGCCGCACCCGGCTCAGCCCGCGGGGGCGACCGCCGCCGCCGGGATCCCGGCCTCCAGGTAGCGCAGCCGGCCCTCGGCGCGCGCCTCCAGCGCGCCGACCAGCCGGCGGTGACGGTGCGGCGGCAGCAGCCCGGCCGCCTCGTCCGCGGTGACGAACCGCCAGCCGCGCAGCTCGTCCCGGGGCAGCCGGATCCGGGCCCGGGCGGCCTCGTCCAGCCGGCCGCCGTCGAACATCAGCCGCAGGCCGCCGCGCCGCGGGCCGGTGCAGGGCTCCCAGTCGACCGCCAGCAGCCGCAGCGCCTCTCCGTCCAGCCGCAGGCCCAGCTCCTCCTCGGTCTCCCGCAGCGCGGCGTCGCTGGGCGCCTCGCCGCGCTCCACGACCCCGCCGGGGAACTCCCAGGACGGCTTGTACACCGGGTCGACCAGCAGCACCCGGTCCTGCTCGTCGAAGAACAGCACGGCGGCGGCCACCGTGTCCCCGGTGGCGTCGTCGCTGCGCACGATCGGGCAGCGGGCCTCGCCGCCCTCGACCAGCTCGGCGAGGCGCTCGGCGGTCCGGCGCGGGGTGAGTCCGTCGGTGTCGAGCAGCTGGGCGTCGCGGCCGAGCCACCGTCTGGCCTGCCGGTAGTGCGGGAGGTGCTCCAGCCGCCACTGCCGGACCCGCGCGCTGCGCTCCGGGTGGCCCGGGTACTCGTCCGCGGACTCGATGCGGTCGCGCAGGATCGTTTCCGCAGGGTCCAGCACGATGTGGTGCACCGCGAGCCCGCGGGTGGCCAGCGCACCGAAGATCTCGTCCCGGTAGTCCTCCCGGAGCAGGGTCATCGGGACCACCAGCGGCCCGGGCACCTCGGCCAGCAGCGCCGCCGCGACCTCGGGCACCAGCCGGCGCCAGGAGGGCAGGTCCTGGAAGTCGGACACCGGAGCCAGCCGGTCCGCCGGCAGCATGCCGCGCAGCCCGGCCCCGACCTGCTCGGGGTCGAACAGCAGGCTCCCCGGCAGCAGCTCCACCAGCTCGCGGCAGGCGGTGGTCTTGCCGGCCCCGAACGGGCCATTGACCCAGACGATCACTGTCTCCCCTGTCGTCGGCCGGCCCGGGCGCGACCGCGCCGGGGCCCCGGCGCCGCGCCGTCGGGCCGCCGCGCCACCCGAGGTGGTACCCGCCGACGCCCGGTCCCCATGCCTGACACCCCGGCGGTGCTCGCTACACCGGCCCGGAGGCGGACTCCAGCAGCTGCTTCTTCAGCACCTTGCCCATCGCGTTGCGCGGCAGCTCCGCCACCAGCACCACCCGCCGGGGGCGCTTGTGGACGGACAGCCGTTCGGCCACGAAGGCCGTCAACTGCTCGCCGGTGACGGCGCCGTCGGCGATCACGTACGCCACCACGGCCTGGCCGAGGTCGCTGTCGGGCGCGCCGACCACGGCGGCGTCGGCGACCGCCGGGTGGTCGCGCAGGGCCGCCTCCACCTCGCCGGCGCCGATCCGGTAGCCGCCGCTCTTGATCAGGTCGACCGAGGCGCGGCCGACGATCCGGTGGAAGCCGTCCGGGCCGATCACGGCGACGTCCCCGGTGCGGAACCAGCCGTCCGCGGTCCAGGACTCGGCGTCGGCGTCCGGGCGGTTGAGGTAGCCGGAGAACAGCGTCGGCCCGGCCACCTGCAGCTCGCCCACGCTCTCGCCGTCGGCCGGCACCGGGGCCCCGTCCTCGCCCACCAGCCGGGTGCGGACGCCGTCCACCGGCAGGCCGACGCTGCCCGGACGGCGCTCGCCGGCCGCCCGGGTGGAGACGGTGATCAGCGACTCGGTCATCCCGTACCGCTCGATCGGTGCCCGGCCGGTCAGCGCGGCCAGCCGCTCGAACACCGGCACCGGCAGCGGGGCGCTGCCGGAGACCAGCAGCCGGGCGGCGGCCAGCTCGCGGGCCGCCGCCTCGTCGGCGGCGACCCGGGACCAGACCGTCGGGACCCCGAAGTACAGGCTGCCGCCCGCACCGGCGTACGCCGCCGGGGTGGGGCGCCCGGTGTGCACCAGCCGGCTGCCGGTGCGCAGCGCGCCCAGCACACCGAGCACCAGACCGTGCACGTGGAACAGCGGCAGCCCGTGCACCAGCGTGTCCTCGGCGGTCCACTGCCAGGCGGCGGCCAGCGCGTCCAGGTCCGCGGCGACGGCCGCGCGGGACAGCAGCGCGCCCTTCGGCGCCCCCGTGGTCCCGGAGGTGTAGAGCACGAAGGCCGGGCGCTCGGCGGCGGGTTCGGGCGTGCCGGGCTCCGCGCGCGCCGCCAGGTCCACCGGCAGCGCCTCGATGTCCTCGGCCCGCTCGCCCGGGCCCACCGCGAGCAGGCTCGCGCCGGAGTCCCGCAGGATGTGCCCGCGCTCCTTGGGCCCGGAGTCCGGCGCCAGCGGCACCACCGGCACCCCGGCCAGCAGGCCGCCGACCACGGCCACCACCGTCTCGGGCGTCGGCCGCGCGAGCACCGCCAGCGCGGGCGCACCGGCCACCCGGCGGGCCACCACCGCGGCCGCGCCGAGCAGTTGCTCGCGCGACAGCGCCCGGCCGTCGATCACCAGCGCGTCGGCGGCGTCGCCGAAGCCGCCCTCAAGTGCCGTCAGCAGTCCCATGCCCGGGAGCCTACCGGCGGCCCGCCCGCCCGTGGCGGGATCACCGTGGGCCCGTCCGGCGGGCGCGGCCCCGGCCTGCTCCGGGTACGCCGAAGGGCGCGGTCCCCGGTGGGTGCCGCGCCCTTCGTCCAGCCCTGTGCGGTGATCAGCCCTTGCGGGACTTGACCTCGTCGGTGAGTTGGGGGAGGACGGTGAAGAGGTCTCCGACGACGCCGTAGTCGACGAGTTCGAAGATGGGGGCTTCGGGGTCCTTGTTGACGGCGACGATGGTCTTGGAGGTCTGCATGCCGGCGCGGTGCTGGATGGCGCCGGAGATGCCGGCGGCGACGTAGAGCTGGGGGGAGACCTGCTTGCCGGTCTGGCCGACCTGGTTGCTGTGGGGGTACCAGCCGGCGTCGACGGCGGCGCGGGAGGCGCCGACGGCGGCGCCGAGTGCGTCGGCGAGGTCCTCGACGACGCCGAAGCCTTCCTTGGCGCCGACGCCGCGGCCGCCGGAGACGACGATGGCGGCCTCGGTGAG